>DATKUW010000046.1:0-4070 GCA_035530435.1 Bacillota bacterium | reverse complement strand
TACTGTTGATAAGAAAGGAAAAATTATAGCTAAAAAAGGAGAATTAATAGATGAAATATTAACTAAAAAAATAGTAGATTCTTCGGTTGAAGAAATATTAATTCGTTCTCCAATCACCTGCGAAAGCTTAAATGGAATTTGCCAAAAGTGTTATGGGCTTGATTTAGCATGGAGAAAACTTATTGATCTAGGAGAGGCAGTTGGTGTTGTAGCTGCCCAGTCAATAGGAGAGCCAGGCACCCAGTTAACTTTAAGAACATTTCATACAGGTGGAGTTGCTCAAGCCGTTGATATTACTCAAGGGTTGCCGAGAGTAGAAGAAATTTTTGAAGCCAGAATACCTAAAGGGGAGGCGCCTATGAGTGAAGTAGACGGAGAGATTATTGAAATAAAGAAAATAAATCATCAAAAATTTATCAGGATAAAACCAAATGACAAAAAAGCTCGTGTACTTGAATATGTTATACCTGAAACGGTAACTTTATGGGTTAAAAATGGAGAAGAAGTGAAAAAAGGCGATCAGCTTTGTGAAGGGCATCTTAATCTTAAAAAACTTTTTAGGATTTTAGGAAAAAACGCTTGCCAGGAATATATATTGGCAGAAATAAAGAAAGTGTATGATATTGCAGGCGAGAATATTAACGATAAGCATTTTGAGATAATAATTAAACAAATGTTCTCTCAATTAAAGGTTACACATAGCGGTGATAGTGAGCTTATTCCAGGTGAAGTGGTGTCTAAAAAATCTTTTCAAGAAGAAGCGGATAGATTAAAAAGTTTAAAGAAAGAAGTTCCTAAGGCAAGCGAAATTCTTATGGGAATTAAAAATGTTGCGTTGAATTCTGATAGTTTTCTCTCAGCAGCATCTTTTCAAGAAACATCAAGAGTATTAATCAGGGCTGCTGTTGAAGGAAAGAAAGATTATCTAAAAGGGCTTAAAGAAAATGTTATTATCGGCAGATTGATTCCTGCTGGAACAGGGTTTAGGGAATAATTGGAAAATAGCGCATATTATTGTATACTATGTACTGTATTTTACAGATAATTTTTAATATTTAATTTATTACCGTGCCTTTAGGAAGATTTACATCAAAAGCTCAAGCAGCAATAGAAAGAGCCCAGCAAATGGCTATGGAAAGAAATCAGGGAGAGATGCGCGCTCTCCATCTTTTGTATGTTTTGTTAGATGAGGAAGGGTCTGGCCCAAGGGAGATTTTAGAAAAAGAATTAAAAGTTGATGTAGAAAAATTTTTAAAGAAGATATTAGAGGAAATTATTAAATTACCGCGCATCTTTTCTGTTGGTAAGGGTTTTGGTCCGATGTATCTTTCTCAGGAAATGTTGCAAATTATAGAAATTACCGCTAAAAAGGCGATGGAGGAAAAAAATGAATTTATTTCCCCGGAATATTTATTCTATGGCATACTTGCCTCTAAAAATTCTGCGCAGGGATTAATAAGCGAATTTGATATCAATAAAGGAGAGTTTTTAGAAGCTCTTCATCATTATACAGGTGGTGAAAAGATTACTGATGAATTTCAAGAAGTTGGCGCTAATGCTATAGAAAAATATACGCAAGACCTTACTGAATTAGCAAGAGAGAATAAATTGGATCCAGTGATAGGAAGAGAGGAAGAATTACGGCGAGTTATGCAAATATTATCACGCAGGACAAAAAACAATCCGATATTAATGGGTGAAGCAGGCGTTGGAAAAACCGCTATTGTAGAAGGATTGGCTCAACGTATTGCTTCTTCCGAAGTTCCTGAAAGTTTAATTAATAAAAAAATTATATCATTGGATTTAGGGTCATTAATAGCCGGGACCCGTTTTAGGGGGGAGTTTGAAGAACGATTAAAAAATCTTCTTAAGGAAATAAAAAAGGCCGGTAATATTATAATTTTCATTGACGAAATTCATACATTGGTAGGAGCAGGAGCAGCTGAAGGAGCTATTGATGCTTCTAATTTATTAAAACCCACATTAGCCAGAGGTGAATTGCGAGCTATTGGAGCGGCAACTTTTAAAGACTACAGTGAATATATTGAAAAAGACCCGGCTTTAGAAAGGCGTTTTCAGCCCGTATCAGTAGAAGAACCTTCAATTGAAGAAACAATTGAGATTTTACGTGGGTTAAAATCAAAATATGAATCTCATCATGGGTTAAAGATATCTGATGAAGCAATTATAACGGCGGTACAATTATCCAGCCGCTATATTACGTCTCGTTTTTTGCCTGATAAAGCCATAGACTTAATAGATGAAGCCGCTTCATCAATGAGTTTGGAAATTGGCAGCATTCCTTTGCCCGTTTCTGAATTAGAGACAAAAATAAAATCCTTGGAATTGCAAAAAGAGGCAAACAAAAAGGAAATACGAGAAGGTAAAAAAATAACGCAAGATAGAAGAATAATCGGAAATGAGTTAAAGAAATTAAAACAAAAATATAATGAGATAAAAAGTAAATGGCAGAAAGAAAAAAAAATATTCAACGAAGTGGGTGCCATTAAAAAAGAAATTGAGCAATTAGAAAAAAAATCACAAGAATTTGAAAAAATTGGGCAATTAGATAAAGTTGCGGAAATAATTTATGGTAAAATTCCCCAATTAAGAAAAACATTAAGATCTAATGGGAAGTCTTTAAGTAAAATTTCTGAAGCAGAAAGGTTCTTAAAAGAAGAGGTAACCGTTGAAGATATTGCTCGTGTGGTTTCACTATGGACTGGAATTCCTGTAACAAGAATGCTTGAAGAGGAAAGCAAGAAATTGGTGAGAATGGAAAAGGATTTAAGCAAAAGAGTTGTGGGGCAAAAAGAAGCTATTTTTGCGGTAAGCAGGGCCATTAGGAGATCTCGCGCAGGGATATCCGAGGAAGACAGGCCAATTGGTTCTTTTATGTTTTTAGGGCCAACTGGAGTGGGAAAGACAGAACTTGCTAGGGTTTTGGCAGAATTTATGTTTTCTAATGAAAAAGCAATGATTCGCATAGATATGTCTGAGTATATGGAAAAACATAGTGTGGCTCGTCTAATTGGTTCGCCTCCTGGATATATTGGTTATGAAAAAGGAGGACAATTAACAGAGGCAATAAAACATCGTCCATATAGCCTTATTTTATTTGATGAAATAGAAAAAGCTCATCCAGAGGTATTTAATATTCTTCTTCAGATATTAGATAACGGCCGTCTTACTGATGGCAAGGGTCGGATAGTGAATTTTAAGAACACAATTATTATTATGACCTCTAACTTGGGCGGGGAATATTTACAGGAAATGGCTTCTTTGGGATTTATTATGAATAAAAAGAACAAGATAGAACAACAGAAAGAGGAGTTAAAAGCTAAAATTCACGATGCTTTAAAGGAAAAATTCCGTCCGGAATTTCTTAATCGTGTTGATGAAATTGTTATTTTTAATGCTTTAAGCATTCAAAGCATAGAAAAAATTGTAGATTTGCAAATAAGCATAATTAACCATCGGTTAGTTAATAAGAAGATTACTTTGAAATTAAACAAAGAGGCAAAGAAATATTTAGCTCAAAAAGGATATAATCCTGATTATGGCGCGCGACCGTTAAAAAGGCTTATTGAAAAAGAAGTCCTTGATCCTTTAGCTGATGAAATTATTAAGGGTGAAATAAAAGAAGGAAACAAAATCACTGTTTCTTTAAAGAAAAATACTTTGAATTTATGCAAAAGTTAAAAGATTTTCTTTCTTATTTTCGAGCGAAGCGAGAAAACAAAATTCTGAGCAAAGCGATAGGTTCTTATTTTGAGCAAAGTGAGAAACAAGGTTCTGAGCGGAGCGGGGGTTCTTATATCGGAATTAGAAAGTTTCTCTTTTTTTTGCTTTACAGTTTTTGCCTGATTAGCAGCATTCTTTTTTCTTTATCTTTTTTCCAGTCTATTTTTATATGTTTTTTATTAATTTTTTTATGGAAAGTATTTTTAGGGCTTTCCTGGTTTAATTTTATTTTTCTTTTTTTAGCTTCTCTTGAAGCTAACATTTTAGTTCTTTTCGTAAAACCTTTATGGGTTATTGGTTTTATTTTAATATTTCTGGGTCTTTTC
>DATKUW010000045.1:0-2511 GCA_035530435.1 Bacillota bacterium | reverse complement strand
CATGAGATATTCTTCTTCTGTTATAGGAACCCAATCAGCATTTCGTAATTTGGCCGCAACAACTGCACATTATGCGACAGCAAGATCTCAAAACCTAGATGTTGTAGAAAATTTTATAAATCCAGATTCAGATGAGATAGTTGATTTGGAAGAAGAAGGAAAATGAAATTATTTTGTAGTGAAAAAAAAGTTAATAACAAAATAAAAGCATTATATACATCTTTTAATTTCGCCAATAAAAATGAGAATTTAGAACTTGTTTTTGTAGGAATCATGAAGGGTGGTTTATATACCATGTTCAAATTTATGGATGGAATAGATCGACCATATGAATATGGTTTTGTTAATTATCAAACATACCAAGATGGACTTTCTCCTTATTGTAATCCTGAGCTTATGGGAAACTTTTTACCGGAAGTAAAAGAAAAACATGTAGTTATAATAGACGATATTATTGATACTGGGAAAACAATGGAAGCAGCATATTATTATATAAAATTGCTTGGTGCAGAAAAAATATCAATTGTTACATTACTCGCAAGAAAAGGATTGACAAAAAAATATGATTCTTTTTATTACGGTTTTATGGTAGATAAAGGACAATTTGCTGTAGGTTGTGGGATGGGATTAGGAGAAAAATATAGAAATTTATCTTCCATTTATATTTTGGAAGATGAAGACATATGATAATTCAAAGCGCTTATAGTGGCAACGGTAACATAGTTCTCTCTAAAAGAAAAGATCTTGGTTCAACTCCAAGTAGGCGCGTAAAAAATAAAGGTTTTTCAAAAAAATCCGATAAGTAAGTTAAGGAGATAAAAAATGCGTTAGGTTAACAACTCAATTCCTTATGTCTATGTCATAACAAGGCAAGATCTTTCTGTTCAATATTCAGCAGTTCAAGCTATTCACGCCTCCATAGAAGCCACAAAGGCTTTCTCTCAGCCGGAAACCCATCCTCATATCATTCTTTGTTCCGCGAAAAACGAAGGGGATCTTCGAAAATCTCTGGACTATATTCAGTCTAGAGGAATTCTATGTGCTCATTTTATTGAGCCAGATATTGGAAATGAATTAACTGCCATTGCTACGGAACCAGTTTTTGGTAAACAAAGAAAAGTATTTAGAAATTTTAAACTTTTAGAAGGAGAGCCAAAATGAAAGATCTAAAATTAAGCATTTTTTATTATTCGGAACTTGATATATACCATGAAAATTGTTATTGGCAACTTGTAACATTTCTAACAGAAGAAGAAATTCTTCAAAGAATGAGGAAATACGCAAAAGAGAAGAAGGAAAAATATAATCATGGCAAATTTTTAGAAACGTGTGTTGATGCTGGCATACTCGAAACCTCTCATAGCGATTTCCATGGAGATGTTTTGGAAAAAGAAATCCATCTTGATACAATTACAGAAGAGGATATCTTCTCTGAAGAGATGCTTTCAGTGGTAGAAAAAAAACGAAAAGAAGCTGAAATTCAAAAGAAAAAAGAAGAACGGCAAAGATATAGGCAAGAGAAAGAAGAAGCGGAAAAAATAGAGTTAGACCGATTGATGAAAAAGTACAAACCTAATTTAAAGGAGAATTAAAATGACTGAAACAGCACAAGAAACACAAGTATTTAAATCGAAATGGGGTTATCACCCTTGTGACCAAGAAACTTATTTCAAGCTCAAAAAACTTAATGCTATGTTTTTTAGGGCACAACAAAAAGCTGCGACGTGGCATAGATGGAACAGAAAAGACCCTAAAAACCGAAAGGGAAAAGAACCTGAAGTATGTCCTATATTTTCTGAGATAATGTCCCAAGAACCTTATATAAAACCTTTTGGGGCTTTCTATAATGGATATTGGGGGACAAGAACAAAACATTCCTATTGGATAAAGAAGAATCAAACAGATAGTTATATTTGGGATTCCGAAAATAAAAAATGTATATATCCAAACGCAGAAAGATATCGATATGTTCCATGCAAGGAAAAAAGATTTATCGATGTTGATTCTTTGGGAATCGATAGGGCTTACAGAAATGCCAAAATCCCACAACGGCAGGAAGATGTTATCCCACTAAATATAAGCGAAAAAGAAATTGACAGTATCTATTGTTTGTGTTTTCCGGAATAGATTATCACCAACGTTTTTTATTCCCCCTGATATCGTAGTGAATGAAAGTAGGATAAAGGCCCAATCCCCCTTGTTTCATTTGCCCTGCTGCGATAAGTTGTTCTATTAAATTTTTTACATCTTTTGGTTTCATGCCCTCCACAGTTATATCTGCTGCTGTTCCTAAAAGATGTTGACTTCCTTTTGCTCCACCCACAGAATTATTATGTCTGGGACTTCTATATCCGCTATTAATAACAATTGCTCTATTGCCTATAGCATTTCTAAGAATTTGTAGATTCCGAGCTAATTCTTGTATATTTGACAAATATTTTTCTGGAATAGAAGATCCATCTTTGCTTGCAAATTCTGATAGCGAAAAATTGGAAGTTAATTGATCATTTT
>DATKUW010000044.1:0-6163 GCA_035530435.1 Bacillota bacterium | reverse complement strand
AATTAAACCAAAACTAAATCCAAAAACTATTTGCATTAATCCTCCAACAAATACTGTCAAACCATAATTTTCTTCCTGCATCCCAATTTTTTTATTCCAATCTATTTTCATGATATTTATATTATACCAAATATATGGGGTGGCCAGAGGGATTTGAACCCTCGCTGACAATTCCACAGACTGCCGTGCTAACCACTACACCATGGCCACCATCATCCAGAACATTATAAATCAAAAAGTCTTTTCTTTCAAGCAAAGATATGATAAAATAAAAATCATCTCTCCCTGTAGCTCAACTGGATAGAGCGATTCCCTTCTAAGGAGTAGGTTGCAGGTTCGAGTCCTGCCAGGGAGACGTAAAATATATCGGGGGATAGTGTAATGGTAGCACGAGTCTTTTGGGAAGATTTAGTCCGGGTTCAAGTCCCGGTCCCCCGACCAAATAAAAAAAGAGGGTTTTTCTCTCTTTTTTACTCTCAACTCACAAACAATTTGTTTTAAGCCGAAATTTTTGTTATTCTATTTTAAATCTTTAAGTAATGTGAATTTAATTAATGGGCTCATAGTATAGTGGCAATACACCGCATTCGCATTGCGGAGATGCGAGTTCGATTCTCGCTGAGTCCACAAATACTTTGTTTCACACTTTGTTTCACACAATGTTTAGCGATAAACATTTCGTTTATAATTATTTTGTAATCTTTGGCTCTATTAAGCCAAGAGCAGACAGGATTGCCTGGTTTGCCCATGAATAGGCTATATCTCTAACCTAAAATTAGGATATGGCTTTGTTAATATTGTTTCGCACTTTGTTTCACACAATGTTTACCGTGTCACAAAATAAATTCAATCTCAAATTCTAAAGATATATCTTTATAATGCCTAATTATTGGTTTTTGATTAAGACCATTGATTCCCACGACAATAAAATCAAAACGCCAAGATTTATCTTCTAGATTATAGCGGTTTAAATAGCTTAAAAAGGCCCGTTTTAAACGACGAGCCTTTTTTGAAGTTAATGCCTCTTCTGGGCTTAAACTATTACTGTAGTTTAATTAACTTGTTTTAACTTCCACAAAAACTAATTCTTTTGTTTTTTTGTCTTTTGCAATAATATCAATCTCACCCCATCTTCTTTGAAAATTTCTTTGTATAATCTTATAGTGGCTATTCTGAAGATAAATTGTTGCTTTATCCTATCTAACCTTCCTATTCTCATTCTTTTATTTTAATATTTTTATTTAATAATTACAAATAAAGCCGGGGGGTTGACTTTTCTTAAACAAAGATATAAACTATTAAAAGTAACGATAAGATCGCCCAAAGGCGGTCTTTCTTAATAAAATTAATTTAAATAAAATGTTAGATCTAAAAACCTTAAAACCATTAATTCGTCAGGTTGCAGAAGAAAAAGGGCTTTCAGAACAAAAAGTTTTCGAAGCTTTAGAAGTCGCTTTTGCTGCTGCTTATAAAAAAGAATATGGCAAGAAAACGCAAGTTATTCGGGCAGAAATTAATCCTGATAATGGACGAGTAAAATTCTCACAAGTAAAAATTGTTATTGATAAATCTTCTGTTATTACTGAGGAGGAAATAGAAGAAGAAACTGATTCAATAAAAAAAAGTAAGGAAAAGAAAAATAAAAACGAAGTTAATGAAGACGAGGACCGAAAAATAAAATTTAATCCTGAAAAGCATATCATATTAGAAGAAGCAAAAAAGATAAAACCAGATGTTAAAATCGATGAAGAAATAGTCACCCCTTTAGAAATAAAAAGCGATTTTAGCCGAATAGCTGCCCAAACTGCCAAACAAGTTATCCTACAAAAACTCAAGGAATTAGAAAAAGAAACGATTCTTTCAGAATTTAAAGAAAAAGAAGGTATGGTAGTAAGTGGAATTATCCAAAGAATAGAAAGAAAGAACATCTATGTTGATTTAGGAAAAACATTTGGCGTCCTATATGCTAATGAGGGAATACCAGGTGAACATTACAAAGTTGGAGAAAGAAAAAAATTCTACATTCTTCGCTTAGAAGAAAAAGGACGAGGACCTATAATTCTGCTTTCCCGTTGTCATCCAAAATTTGTCTCTCATCTTTTTGAAATGGAAGTACCTGAAATAGGCGAAGGGGTAGTAGAGATAAAATCTATCGCCCGTGAACCTGGAAATCGAACAAAGATTGCTGTAGATTCCAAAGATGAAAGTATAGATCCAGTAGGCGCTTGCGTTGGGCAAAAGGGAACACGAGTAACCACTGTCATTGATGAATTAAATGGCGAAAAAATAGATATTATTCCTTATTCTGAAGAACCAACTAAATATGTTGCGTCTGCTTTGGGTCCAGCAAAAATCAAAGAAGCCGAAATCATTTCCGAGAAAAGAGAAGTAAGAGTGTTTGTTCCACCTGATCAAATTTCTTTAGCTATTGGTAAAAATGGCCAAAATGTCCGTTTAGCGGCAAAACTTACTGGTTGGAAAATTGATATTCGTTCTGCTCTTGCTCCAGAAGAAACAATAGAAGGAGGAGTAGCTGAAATGAGAAAAGAAGAGAGGCCTGATAAAACAAAAGATAAAATAGAAAAAACAAAACAAGCCAACAAGTCAAAAAAGGTTAAATAATAAATTCACAATTATGAAAGTAAAAATTAATTCCCTTCCAAAATCAAAAATTGAAATTATTGTTAGCCTTGATAACAAAGATCTTTCACCTTTTAAAGAAATCGCTTTAAAAGACCTCAATAAAGATCTCAAAGTTAATGGATATCGTGTTGGTAAAGCTCCTTTGCCAATTGCAGAAAATCATTTTTCCCCTTTAAAAATTTATGAAAAAGCGGCGAGTTTAGCTATTGAAAAATTTTATCCGCAAATTATAAAGGAAAAAGAAATCCAAGCAATTGGGTATCCATCTATTAGTATCACTAAAATAGTTCCTAATCAGGAGGTAGAGTTTAAAGCAGAAATATCTATTATCCCTAATTTGGATTTGCCTGATTACAAAAAGATTGCTAAAGATATGCGAAAAGAAAATAAAGATATTTCAATAGAAAAGAAAGAAATTGATGACGCATTACTGTGGCTACAAAATTCCCGTTCAGTTTTAGAAAAAGTAGAACGCCCAGCTGAAAAAGAAGATATTGTTACAATCGATTATCAAATAAAAGAAAAAGAAAGTTTAATTGAAAATGGCGAAGATAAAAATTATTCCTTTATTTTAGGAAAAGGACATTTTATCCCAGGATTTGAAAAAAATCTAATTGGAATGAAATCTGGAGAAAATAAAATATTCAATTTAGTTGTTCCTAAATCTTGGGCACAGAAAGATCTGCAAGGAAAAAATCTCTCTGTTCAGATTTCTCTAAAAGATATAAAAAAGAAAAAGCTGCCACCTTTAAATGATAAATTTGCCCAAGAATTGGGAAAATTTAAAGATTTAGAAGAATTAAAAAATAATGTTTTGAAAGGTTTGAAAATGGAAAAAGAAACAAAGGAAAAAGAAAAATGGCGTTTAGCAGTTTTAGATAAAATAATAGCTGGTACTAAAGCAGAAATTCCTGAAATACTCATCCATACTGAAATTGAAAAAATGATGGAAGAATTAAAAACCCAACTTGAAAAAATCCAATTAACTTTTGAAAAATATCTTGAACAAATTAAAAAAACTGAAGAAGATTTAAGGAAAGACCTTCATGAGCTAGCAAAAAAAAGAGTCTACTCAGCTTTGGTCCTAAGAGAAATTGGCCTTTTAGAGAAAATTGAAGTATTTGAAAACGAAATTAAAGAAAAAGCTAATGAGATCCTGCAGCAAATTCCAGACCCAAAAGTTAAAGGAAGAGTTAATCCTGAAGACTTAAAAGAATTTGCATTGGGTATAATACGTAACGAAAAAGTGTTTCAAATACTGGAAAAACAATAATTTTTCTCTTATCATTGCGAGGAGCGAAGCTGCTCGACAATTTTTTTTGATTGTTTTGCGTCGCCCTTTTGGTTTTTCCAAAAAGATAGAGTCCGCAACGACAACAATAGAATTACCATAAAACTACTTACAGACATTGCAAAGCCAATTTTATCCCAAATATTATAAGAATATTCTAAGGTTACTTCATTTTCAAAAGGAATTACCATCATAAAGGATGGGCTAATTAAATAAGGACCTTTTGCTCCTTTTACTTTCCAACCAGGAAAATAACTAATCTTTATCAGATGTGGTTTATAAAGATTCTCTGTCTCAAAAGATAAAGAATCTTTTTTAATATCTTTAACAGTTATTGATCCTCTAGTTTGGGAATTATCTTGGGCATAGCTTTTGATCTCTCTGAGTTCTTTGTTATTACGATAAAAAACTATAAATTTAGAAAAATCCATTGATTTATACCAATTAATCGATTCATCAAGCCAATTTTTGCTTTTTAATTTTAATTCTATGCTGGGCACTAAAATCACTAATTCAGATTTCGGCATTTGATAAACAGTAAATTCACCAATATCTTTTAATTTAATTAGATATTGATTAGCTAATTGTTTAATTTCTGGCGTGAAAGCGAGAAAATATTGAGCCCCAAAAAGCTCTATGTGCCTGACTCCATTTTCAAAATTGAATGGAGGGTACTCAAAACCTGCAATAGCAGCGCTAGGTTTATGGCTAGTTTCTGTTTGATTAATAAAATGAAAATAACTATTAATTGAAGATTCCGTTAGAAGTCCTTCAAAAGTAGGTTTGTTTGAAAAAACAGGAAGATTTTCAAAAATCCTAGGCGTTCCAAATTTATCGTACTCTGGTCGGTATTCCACCATTACCCGACCATATGGTAAAGATTTTAAATACTCAAAAAGTGGAGATATCTCCGCCCAAGTTGTTTTCTGCTCGAAACCTTCATAATTCCATTTTAACCAAAAAGGAATATAGGAAATATTCCTTGGCAAATAAAAACAAATCAGCATAATGCTGATAGAAATTAGAGATAATATTGTAAACCAAACTTGCCATGATTTTTTAAAAATCAAGGATGCTAAGTTTAATAGTGATCCTAAACCGTAGGCCGCGATCAAAAGATAGCCAATAATAACAAACGGTAAGAATCTAGCGTTAAAAATATTCGAATGATTTAAGGATAGGTAGGGAATCAAACCTGTTATTATTATTAAAAATAAAACAGTCAATCTTTTTTCTTTTTTCCATTTTATAAGAAAATACAAAATCCCAAAACAAGCAAAAATTAACATTGGTAATAGGCTTGATGGAAATATCTCTTCTAATTTAACAATTCTTGTCCAACTCATTTTCGCTGTATATGATAATAAGCCCAAAAATGGAAGCGACCAAAAAGCTGTTATAAAAAAAGCACTACCGTAAACTTTCAGTAAATAAACAAAGACCTGTTTTGCTTTTTTGACTAAAACCCCTTCTGTAAAAAAAAGAAGAAAACCTACCAAAACGGCTACCACTACAGGAAAAGGATGAACTAAAACCATCAACGAAAGAATAAAAATATTAGGAATTAAATAAAGATTTTCTTTTATTCCTCTCATTAATAAACCAATAAATAAAAAGAAAAGAGCAAAACTAAGCGAATAAGAAAACTCTCCGGATAAAGTACTCGGAATATTCCCACCATAAATAGAAAATTTTTCTAAAAATAGATAGTTTAGACTAAATAGGGCGCCTATATGTGGAATCGGGAACTCAAACTTCAATAATTTTAAACATAAAAATATGGTCAGTGGTAGACAAAAAGTTCCTAGAAGAGTTATTAGTTTGAAAACAATATTTATCGGAAAAAAATAGGCAAAAATACTGGTTAAATAAAATAAAAAGGGCGGATAAAAATAAAGAAACGGAAAGCCAGCTGTCCAATCAGGGGACCACCATCTTATTTTCGGAAAAATTTCCTGAGCATAATAAGCAATATAATTATGGGAACCACTATCTCCTCCACTAACCATTGTATCCGCAAAAATTAAATTCCAAGGAAGCCTGAAAATTATAAAACCATAAATAAAAGCAAAAACTAATAAAGTTATGAGAATAATAAGATAATTGTTTTTCATGCCTTTTTATTATATTATGATTAATATATTATAATTAATAAAGAATTAATAAAGTATATTATATCTGTTAGATTTATGCAAAATAAAAAAATCTCCATTGTTATTCCTATTTATA
>DATKUW010000043.1:0-2806 GCA_035530435.1 Bacillota bacterium | reverse complement strand
TATTTCAGTAACATCATATTCCCACCAATAGGATAAATTATCTTCTGTTCTGTCCCAAGTTCCTTTATCTATACCAAGCCATCTTAATCTTTTTGCTCTCTCATAAAATTCTTTGTTGTTTGTTGTAATTGCCCCACCATCTCCCATCGTCAAATTTTTAACAGCGTGAAAACTAAAACAACCTAATGTTCCTAAATTTCCACAATTCTTTTCTTTGTATTTAGAACCAACAGCATGAGCAGCATCTTCTATGATTGGAATCTCCCCAGCTACTTTTTTTAATTTATCCATATCGACTGGTCTCCCTGAATAATGTACAGGAATAATAGCTTTAGTCTTTGATGTGATTTTTCGTTTTACATCTTCAGCATCTATTAATAAGTTTTTATCAACATCTACAAATATAGGAGTAGCTAAGTTATAGGCAACAACATGTGCTGTTGAAACAAATGTAATTGTTGGGACAATCACTTGGTCACCATGATTTATATTCAATAGCTTTAAAGATAAATCTAATGCAGCAGTTGCAGAGTTTAACCCAATTGCATATTTAGTCCCAATATATTCTGCAAATTTAATTTCAAACTCTTCTGTTTTTGGTCCCAGACCAATCCAACCACTCTCAAATACTGGCTTTAATGCATCCAGTTCTTCTTTTCCTAAATTGGGTTTAAATAAATTTATCATGGCTTTTCCTTTTTATAACTATTATGTTTTTATCTCTTGTTCCATATTATTTATTTGTGTTTGCACAATCTTTTTTGCTTTTGTAAATGCATTACTAACACTAAAATTTTCTTCAACATCTGTTTCATACCCAGCATCTATTCTTATTGATTCAAAATTACCAATATTAATTGTTTTGCCCATATTTATTTTTACTCTGTCAGCCATTTTTAATCCTTTCTGAATACCAATATATATTCATGCTTCTTTGGTAAGATTTTATTGTTGATAATATCCTGTACAAATGCAGCATTGACAGGATTGCCCAAGTCAACTATGTATGTATTAAATGGGGTGAATCCTGCTTTAACAAACAGTCCATACAAATCTATGTGGTAAGGATAGAACACTCCATTCTTTCTAAAGTCATTAATAAACCAGCAACAGAAAGCACCCTGCTTGAGTATTCTATAGTTTTCTTTTACATGTGGATATAAATTTTCAATGAATTCTTCATATGTTTTTGCGTTCCCTAACTGCTTCTCTTCGGGACCATACCACTCTATCGACCAATAAGGAGGACTTGTAATTGAGAAGTCACCATAATTATCAGGAAGGTCAACTTTATGTGAACTTCCTTCATAAAGCTTTATCCAATTCTTTTTTGGTAGTAATGATTCTTTATTTCTTTTTTCCAAGAGTTGTGCCATCTCTTTGTTGTCAACCATAAATTCGTGACAAATATCAAAGCCAATATAATTCATTCCAGCTTTGTAACAGAGTTCCATTCGGGAATTATGTCCAGCAAAAAAATCTACCACTGTTCCGTTTTCTGGACAATGAATTTTTGTTATGATTCTTCCGATGTTTTGTGGAAATGCAGATAATGTATTTGTTCTTCCTTGAAGCTTCAGTCCAGATTTTTCCAGACCCGGAGTGTAGTCTTCACTACCATACATTTTGCGATTGTTTTTCTTATAGTGGAAAGCATAACCGCCTCCTCTTTTCTTCCTTGAGTTATCTATTCCTTTTAGGCAGACTTCGGAGCGATCATGTATCAGGATGGAAGTAGGGACTTTCTTTGTGCCAAGTTCTATTAAGAACTCAGATTTAATTGCTCTTGATTTGGCAAGAGCTTCAGCGTTAAGTCCTTTTGCTTTCTTCTTTAATATAAGTTTTTGTTTCTTTCTTGGGATTAGTTTTTTCATCATTTATGTTTTGATAATTGAGAAAAACTGGCAGTCTGGAAACAGCGAAGAAACCAAACTGCCAGAGGAGAAAAACATGAGTAAATGTAGCCCAATGTGTTAAACAAGTGTCATCTTGTTTGTCTTTTCATCTTTCTTTGCAAGACCTTTTTCAACGAGACGATTAAAAATATCATAGAAAGAGGCATTTTTATCGTTCCAATCCAATTCTTTGATCTCTTTCATGGTGCGTCCGGTTTTTGTGCTGATTGCTTTTACAAACAGACTTGCTTTTGAGCCGACGATAAATCCAAAATCATCTTTTTTTACTGTGGACTCCTTTTTCTTTGCAACAGCTTTTTTCTCCGGTGTAGATTTCTTTTTCAGGACAGCTTTTTTCTCCGGTGTAGATTTCTTCTTTGGTATGACCTTCTTTTTTGCAACTGCTTTCTTTTTAGTAGCAACCTTTTTTTCCTCTTTTTCTTCTGGCTCTTCCTCTTTTTCTTCTGGCTCTTCTGGTTCTGCTTCCTCTTCTTCCGGCTCTGCATCTGATGGTAGGGAGTTATAGAATTCAATTATTTCGTCTGGAATCTCCCTGTCTGCTTCATACAATGCCTCAACAGTTGCAGTGAAAGTTTCTGTCAAAGCCTCAGTTGTTTGTCCAACAACTTTGATCTTTTCTTCAAGCTCACCTGTATCATTTAGGGCTTTGATTGCTTCTTTTAATTTCTTTGTATCTACCTTAGCCATTTTCTTACCTCCTTTAATTTTGTTAATATTAATTGCATTTATAAATCAAGTTTCTACTAAGATAACATGTTTTTAGATGATGTCAAGAACTTTTTTAATAAAAATTATGTTTTTTTATTTTTTCTAACAAATTCAAACTTTTGCTACCAATTAGGTAAATTAAAAAGCCACCATATATACGAGTTAATTTTTTTTCTAATTTT
>DATKUW010000042.1:0-12955 GCA_035530435.1 Bacillota bacterium | reverse complement strand
GTTCCATCACTTTTGGTTCTCCTTCAAAATCATCTGAAAATAAACCAATTGTTACAAAATGCGCGGTATTAATGTGATCATTATTAACACAAATCACTTTTACATTATTCAATTTAATTCCTATTTCTTCCCTTGTTTCTCTTTTTGCGCATTCTTCAAAAGTTTCTTGAAAATGTAATTTACCCCCCGGCATTGTCCATGTTCCTTCTCCTTTAAGTTCTGAATCAGCTTTTTCTGGGTCTTCATGTCTCTTTCCAAGTAAAACTTTTCCTTCTTTCATGATCATTATTCCTACTCCTGCACCAATTTTGTTTTCCATTATTCAAAATCCAAAATTTTAACTTCCCGTGTTTTTAAATTAAACATTGGAACCTTGCAAAAATCTGGTTGGTTTCCTTTTCTTCTCTGATTCTCTGTTTCCTCTTCCCATGAAGATGTTGAAATCAAAAGGATATTGTTGTAAGAAGAGACCGCACATTTATGCGTGTGGGCTGAAACAAAGATGTCTGGAACTTTTTTAATCACCAACCTGTCTTTTTCAGAAGGAAAATGTTGGGCAGAAGTGTGTGTAGGGGCAAGATGTCGATTTTTAAGAAGATAGGCCATTATTTTCTCTGGGGCATTTAGTTCTTTTTTAATAAGGCTAGGTATATTATTTGCGTAAAATATATATGAAAAGCCATGATAAGTTAATATGTCAAATCCTAAAAAGTTCTTTTTTGCCCCGATATTGGCATAAGCAGGATTTCCTGTTAAAATAATATTTTTTAAATTATAAAGGGGCCATGCATATTTCTCATCCAGAACAGGTTGAGGTTCTAACAGTCTCACCCCGTCGTGATTTCCAGGAGAAATTATTATTTTAATGTCTCTTCTTATTTTTCCCAAAAGACCTGCAAGACCTTGGAACTGTGCTTCTATATCCTCTATTTCTAAATCTTTCTGTTGTGACGGATAGTTTCCTATCCCTGAAACAACATCTCCAACTAGAAAGAGATATTTTATTTTTTGAACTTCTTTTGCTTCTTTTGCGTCAGGAATTTTCCCATTGAGATAGTCTATAAATTTGAGAAAATTCTTTTCCATAAAAAGCTTGCTTCCATAATGAAGATCTCCTATAAATAAAACACATTCTTCCACAGGAGACTTTTTTTTGTCGAAAAGAACAGCGTCAGGAAAAACTAAATTGTTTGCGAAAAATATCTCGCTGTCCCCGAATCCAGTAAAACCAATTACAGAATCGAGAGCTATTTCTTCTGCTTTTTCATAGAGTTCAGGTTTGTTTTGATTAATCAAAACCCTTGTCCTTCCAGTTAGGTCCTCTATTTCAAGTAAAATATTTTTGTTTTTAGTAATTCTTTTATCTGAAATCATCCCTATTATAGAAGCCCTCTCTCTTCTTTGAGAAAGTTTATTTATAGAAATAGGGTTATCAAGTTCTTGATGTTCTTGTAAGATTCCCTTTATTTCATGAAACCTATTTCTAAGGGTTTTAACAAAATCATCAACTTCAATTTTCTTTTTAAGAGAAGGTGTTTTGAAAAGAACCTTTACACTTGTATCAGGTTCTTCTATTTGTATTCTTTCTCTATCTTGTTCTTTTATTTTTCTTTCAGGTATTATTTCCGAAGAGATTTCTTTAGAAATTTCAATTTGAAGCCCTAAATTAATTTTTAATTTCTCAAGTTTCTTTTGTTTTTCTTCTGGAAGATCAAGAAAAAACTCATTTATTTTCTCTCTGTTTTGCTCAAAAAAGTTTTTTGTTATAATTCTTTTCTGAGTATGGCTCTTTAATCTTTCAATGATAATTTTAACTGATTCGTTGTCGTTTGCTTCAGAAAGAAGATTAAGGGTTTCCCCATCTATAAGAAGACCTTTATCAATGCAAAATCTAAGGATTTCTTTTGGATCCATTTTAAGTTAAAAGGGTTTTTATTGCCCAAAGAGTTATTTATAATTCAGGGATTCTTCAATTATCTCTTTTGCTTTTTCAACTATATTCCTTGCAATTGCGAGCTTTATCTCTCTCATCCTTCCCCCACGCCCTTTTGAAATAACTCGAACATTAATGATCCCCAGCATATCAAATTCTTGAATAATATCCCCTACTCTTCTCTGTGTGAGAATTTCAGATTTATTTTTCAAACAAATCTCTTGATAATAGTTATAAACATCTCCTGTAAAAAGAGGTTCCTTGTTGTTTTGCTCAGAGAGGTTAATTATTGAATAAAGGACATATTGGAATTGTTTGGGTTCTGTTTTTATCACATCTAAAATTTTATCTCTCTCAATTTTAGTGTTTGCTTCATCTATATGGTTAAGACGAATTCTTTTAGAACCATCTCTTTCTGCCAATTCTCCTGCAATTCTCAAAAGATCCAGCGCCCTTCTTGCATCACCATGTTCTCTCGCAGCAAATGCAGCGCATTTTTGTATAACTCCTTCCTGAACGATATTTTCTTTAAATGCAGTGTTTGCCCTCTGACTTAATATTTCTTGGAGCTGAAGGGCGTTATAAGGAGGAAAAACAATTTCTTCTTCAGACAAAGAACTCCTTACTCTAGGATCAATTCCATCTAAAAAAGCTAAATCATTGCTTATTCCAATAATACCTATCTGTGTTTTTGAAAGTTCTGAATTAAGTCTTATCAAATTATAAAGAAAATCGGTTGAAATTTTTTTAACAGCCTGGTCAATTTCATCAAGTATTAAAATAAGATTTTGTTTTTCAGAGTCAATAATGTCTATAAATCTATTATAAACAGTCTCTGTCGGAAGCCCTGTATCTGGAACTTTTCCACCTAGTTTTTTTATGAGTTCTGCTAAAATCCTATACTCTGTATCTGAGACTTTTTTTAACTTGCAATTGAGATATTCTATTCTTACTTTAGGAGTGTTTTCTTTCTTTGTTCTTTTTAAAAGTTCATCTTTAAGATATAGGACAGATAGGGTTTTCCCTGTTCCCGTCTTCCCATAAAGAAAAACATTACTCGTTCGTTCCCCTCTCAAAACCGGAGCAAGAATTGAAGCCATTTGTTTTATTTGCTCTCCCCTATGCAAAATATCGTTTGGTCTATAATTTGATTGTAAAAGTGATTTATCTTTGAAAATTCTATTCCCATCAAAAGATTCAAAAATCTTGTCTAGCTCCACCCCCATTTTAATTTATGTTTTATTAGTTATTTAAATTTTAATTATATTATTCCTGCTTTGTTTTTTATTAAAATTCTAAAAAACCCACACGTTCATTTCTTGTGGAACTTTTTTTAAATTCGGAATAATCATCGGGAAAATTTTGTTTCTTATATAAACAATTATAACTACTCATAAAGAAAAACACCTAAATTTCCTATGGAAATTTTAATAAGGGGGTGATAATGAGGAAAAATAGTGAGGGGTAGGGTTCTATTTGGTATAAATAATAATAAAGATTTAGCCTAAAAATAATTTTGTAGATTTATAATTAAAGTATGTATTATTATTATTATTATTATTATTATTATTTATATATAATATATATAGTATATAATATAAATTTTTATAAAATAAAAAATAAAAAATAAAAAATAAATTTTTTCTTTTAAATGTTTCTATAGGAAATGAAGGGGGGAGGAAAGGAGATAGTGACTGCAAAATCTATTTAATTTCACAGAAAAGTTTATATATTATTTTCTTTTAAGTTTGGTATGCAAGAAAACAAAAATCCTTTCAGCGCAATTGTGGGAAAGATGATAGTTACTAAAGAAGGTAAAAGACTTGGTTTTGTCAAAGATATCACCTTTGAAACAAAATCAGGCGAATTGATCAATATTGTGGTTAAAGACTCTACCCCTTATGTAAAAAACCTGAACCTTGAAAAAACAGGGTCAAAGGAACTTCTTATTCCATACAGCGCGATAATCGCAATAGGTGACTTCGTCATTGTTTCTGAAGAAGATTTAATCTAAAATTACTAAGAACAAAGGGAAATTCTTATTAGTATGCTGAGATAAATCCTTTCTTAACAAACAAATATTTAAAAACACCTTTTTTATTAAAATACTATGAGAATAATTGGCTTTAATTTTACAAAGATAAGTGGGAAAAGGCTTAATGAGGGTGCAGGGCCATCAGGAGAACTAAAAATTAATACAGATATAGAGATTCCTGAATTAAAAGAAGTTAAGTCAGACATATTAAAAACAAAAGAAGAAATTTTAGCAGCGAAATTTACCTATACAATCAATTATAATCCTAACTTTGCAAAAATAGAACTTGAAGGAAAAATTCTTCTTGCCTTAGAGCCAAAAGCAGCTAAAGAGATTCTTAAACAATGGAAGAAGAAGAAAATATCTGAAGATTTTAGAATCCCCTTATTTAATGTAATTCTAAAGAAATCCTCTTTAAAAGCACTTGATCTTGAAGAAGAGCTGAATCTCCCATTACACATACCAATGCCTTCTTTTAGAAAAGAGAAAAAATAAGAAAAAATTAAAACCCCTCTATATTAATACTTTCTATGAAGATCTCCCAAGAAAAGCGCAAAAGAATCTCAGAACATATACTCTCTTTTCTATATCCTAATACCCCTAAGTTATTTTTTACATCTACCATCGCACAAGAAATAGCTAGGGACGAAGAATTCGTAAAAAAACTCCTTCTAGAATTGAAGAATAAAAACCTTGTTATAGAGGTAAAAAAAAGTCCTAAAGGAAAACCGTATAAAAAAAGGTCAAGGTGGAAATTAAGTGATGCCGCTTACAACGCATATAAGAAATCTGATCAGACAAGACCCTAAGCCTCAAACAACCCCCTAACATCCCCTCTGAATTATATATTCTACAATCTGAAAGTTTTTATATTCGAAGAGTTTTTTTCTAAAATGGATGAGATTAAAAACGCCTTTCAAAAAGTAAAACGAGACATAGAGATTTTATACCAGGGACTTAGCAACATTAAATCTGAATCAGGAGAGACAAGACAAGAAATGATAAAAATCTGCCAGATTTTAAAAGAGATTAATGAAAAGGCACTTGAAAAACCCCCAAAAAGCACTCCAACACAAACACCTAAGAAACCAACACCTTCGACACATCCTTCGACACATAATTACCCCTTAGAAGTCTTAAAGCACCAAAATAGACCTATTTCCACAGGAAATCAAGGGGTTCCAACAGACAGACAGACAGACAGACAGACAGACAACAAACAAGGATTTAAGTTAAAAACAGAAGAAAAAACTGGAAATTCAATAGATGACGCAGCAAAAATACTCGATTCTCTTGACAATATAAAAAAAGAAATAAGGTTAAAATTCAAGAGACTCACCGATCAAGAAATTCTGGTTTTCTCAACATTATATCAAATTGATGAAGAAACAGGTCCTACAGACTATAAGACAATTGCTAAAAGACTCAATCTCACCGAGAGTTCTATAAGGGACTATATTGGAAGGCTTTTAAAAAAAGGAATCCCCGTCGATAAAAAGAGAATCAACAACAAAATAATACATCTCTCAATCTCACAAAACCTAAAAAAGATAGCCTCACTTCCAACAATTCTACAATTAAGAGAACTCTGATACTTTTTCGCTTAGCCGACTAACTAACTCCTCCTTAAATTACCTATAGTATTCTTTAATGTTAGGATCCCTTTTTCAAAAATAACCCTTTTTAAGCCGTATAAACCCAAATTTTTTAATTAGAACCCTCACTTTCTCCCAAACAGAATTATTTTTTCTTAGCTTTTTCCTTTATCCCAACTCTCACTTTCGCCTTTTTCACCAGTTTTTCCCTCAGTTCTTCTGGTATAAACACTCTTTTTTTACCATTTTTCTCAATAATCTCTTCTATTAACCCATGACTTTTTTGTTTTATCCTATTTAAGTGCCCTCTTATTGTTGATCTCTCTTTTCCTAAAAGCGCAGCAAGATCATCATAGCTCAATCTTATTTCTGAATTTAATAACACCCACACAATAGCTCTTTCAGTTACTGAAAATTGGTCAAAATTTGGTGATTGAACAGGTGTTTGAACAGGTGTTTGAACAGCATAAACACCTGTTTGTTTATCAAACAGCTGTTTGGGTGTTTGAAATTTCCCTTTTGGTTTCAATTCATTCATGATAGATAGGACATTTTTCAATCCATCAACATCGTCATTCATCGACGATAAAATACTTTTTAACTCTTCAATCTCCATTTTTTGTAAATTTTTCTCAGAATCAAGGTGTTTAATCCAAGCGCTTACAGAATTTATATCTTTTTTAACAGACTCGAAACCCCTTTTTGTGTCTTCTTTCAGGTCTTCAACCTCTTTTTTTCTAAAAAACCATCCAAACATAATATTATTTGTTTTCATATCTTTAAAAATCTTTTCTTTTTTCGACGAGAAACAGGTATTTTTACCCCTATTTCTTTTTAAGTAAAATCATCAAAAAAACACCAAAAATGTGTCGAAGCCCCTCGGTTTCTAATGGAAAAAACACCAAAAAACACCACCAAACAGCCTGTTTAAACACCCCTAAACACCTGTTTAGAAGACAAACACTTAAAAACCACCTCAATTCCTTGCACAAAGATAACCTTAGTGCACAACCCCGGGATTAAAGAAAGAATTGATAAAAAAATTTGGGTGAAACATCGTCGATAAATTAAAAGATCAAGTAGCAGATTAAAATACTAAATTATGGGCAACCCACTAAAATTTATAAAAATATAAGAAAAATAGACCAACACCAAAATAAAGAAACATTTATAATTCAAGAATTATTTATTTATCTATAAAATTTAAAAAAGGAGGATGATATGGCAAAACTAACAGCACTAATCGTAACGATTCTTGGTATTTTGCTAATATTGCCTTTAATCGGACTTGACATCGGAGCAGATCTAACCAGCTGGTTAATTGCAATTGGTGTTTTAGTTATCGGTATAGGCAAGCTAGTAAGAAACTACGGTAAGAAAAAGAAATAAGTCTGTTTTCTTCCTTCCCGTTTTAATTTTTTATTTTTATTAAAATTTCATTCTTTTTATTTTTAACAAAGCTGACCTAAGTGAACATAAATCATAAATACTTCTACATCTTAAGACATAAATGGTAACAACAATTGTTTTAAGCACAGCAATAGTTTCAATAGTTTTTGGAATTCTTGTTCTCGCATTTCCAAGGTTTTTGAGATATTTTGTTGGCTTTTACTTTTTAATCATAGGTTTAATGCAACTTTTGTTCTAAAAACAAGGTAAAAACAGATTTATGAGGAAAAACTTCGCACAAGGTATATTGTCACAACCCCAGAATTTCTACCAAAATTTATAAATAAGTTCGTATAATCCAATGAATGCAAAAAGAGGAATTTCTAAAAAAACTCGAAGTAGAATTAAGAATTTCAAAATCCTCAAAGTATACAATTAGAAATTATCTTAGGGCCAATAGAGAACTTTTAGATTTTTGCAATAAAAACCCTGAAGAAATAGATATTGATGATGTAAAGGCATTTATGGCAGAAAAATTAGATGACAAATCCTCTTCTTCCACAATACTTTTTTTAGCAGCAATAAGAAATGCTTATGATTCAATATTCAAAAAAGATCCAACATTAGGCATCAAAAGACCTAAAAAAGAAACAAGAATCCCTGTAGTTTTGACAAAAGACGAAATAAAAAGATTACTTGAAGCTCTTCCTAACAAAAAAAGCAAATTAATGGTTTCTCTTATTTATGCCTGTGGATTCAGAGTTTCAGAGTTAATTAATCTTAAAGCCATTGATCTGGATTTTGAAGAAGGAACAGGTTATGTTAGACAAGCAAAAGGCAGAAAAGACAGAAGTTTTAATATTCCTCAAAAAATGCTGACAAAACTTCAAAAACAAGCAAAAAATCAAAAAGAATTGAATGAGCAATATCTTTTCACAGGTCCAAAAGGAAGATTAACAGACAGAAACATTCAAAAAATAGTAAAATTAGCTACAAAAAGAGCAGGAATTGAAAAAGGAGTTCATCCTCACACCTTAAGACACAGTTTTGCTACGCATCTCCTTGAGAACGGAATAGATATAAGGAAAATTCAGGAACTTTTAGGCCATGCTGATTTATCCACAACCCAGATTTATACTCATGTATCAACAGAAGAATTAAAAAAGATACCCTCTCCCTTCGACAATTTGTAAATGAAGAAAAGAAATCAACAAGGAAGAAAAGAAGTTTTTAAAAGAGATAATTTTACCTGTCAAAAATGTAAAATTCAGGACAAAACAGCAAGAATTTTAGAAGCACACCATGTAAGTCCTTTATATTTGGAAGGAGAGGACAATTTGGATAATATCAAAACTCTTTGTGGCGATTGCCATCATTTCGCACCTAATAATATTAAAGAATTTGACGAATATATGAAAGAGGAAATGAAAGGAACCCTAACTATTTTAATGAAAATATGGAATAAGGTAATATCAGAGGAGAATTTAAAATGACAATAAAAGCAGTGATATTTGATATAGGGAATGTTGCATTATATTTTGACCATCATAAAGCAACTAAGAAAATGGCAAAGATTCTTGATCTTCCAGAAAAAAAAGTTTTTGAAGTAATTAATGGAGATAAAAATAAATTCACAAACTCTTATGAATTAGGGGCTTCTAACAAAGTTTATTGGGGAGAGGCTGCAGATTTGCTCGGAGTTAAAAAAATTCCAGAAAAAAGATTTGATCAACTTTGGTGTTCAATTTTCAAACCAAATAAAACCGCGATTAGTTTAATAAAAAAGTTAAGAAAAAACTACAAAACAGCTTTTTTATCAAACACAGGCCGGTTGCACAAAGTTTATTTCCAAAAATATGGTTTGTATGAACTAGTTGATGTAAAAATCTATTCTTTTAAGGTTGGAGTAAGAAAACCACACCCAAAAATTTACAAAGAAGCTCTAAAAAGGCTAAAAGTGAGACCAAATGAAGCTATTTTCATAGATGATCTTAAAGAAAACGCAGAAGCAGCTAAAAAACTAGGAATCCATGGAATTCATTTCAAAAATAATAATCAACTTAGAAAAGATCTTAAAAAATTAGGTGTAAAAATATGGTAAAATTCAAAAACGTCCAGAATAAAATTGGATAATAAATTTTAATATAGATTAGGAGATCTATCTCCACTCACAGAATAATTTTGTGTTGATTGCCCACCAATATGTGGTGGATTTCTCCCTCTAAGATATTCTTCCATCTTTGTTAGAATTGCCCCCTCAGCAGTTCCAGAAGGAAGAACCTCAACTGCACCACTTTCCACGTAGTCTTTTATCTGTGCCTCTGAAGAAAAATCAAAATCATCTTTTTCCAAATTTTTCCTGAATCTTTCAGAAACATCTTCAAAAATAAACGCATATTCAATACAATCTCTAAAATTTTCACTACAAATTTTAAGATTGGGTCTCTTCTTTCTAATCTCACAAAGAGAAGAATAAATACACGCGTTTTCTAATTTTTCTTTGCTCATTTTTATTTTAAATTATAAGCACCATTTACATGCTTCATCCAAACTCCTAAAGGAATTCCATTCCAAGAGGCATCATTTTCAACTTCAGAGTCTTTTGGGAATACTGGTAATTTGTCTAAATATTTTCCCAATATTTCCTTAGTTTCCTCATTATTGAAAGGGCAAGCAGCCCAATTTGGCATAGTGTTAGCACAACGTGGGAAAGAAGCTTGTTTTAGTATTGAAGCTAATGCACAAGAAGAGCCTTCCTGATCCTTTAGAATATGTCTACTGTTTTCACCACTAGGATCCATTTCATAGACAAGATCAAACCCATAAAAAGGGCATGGTCTTTTAGCAGTTCCACCATAAAGATTTAACTCTTTTGTATCGTCTTCTCTATTTATTGATGTGTTTTCCATATAAATTAGATGAGCCAGAACTTTATAAATCTTTCTATTTGTTACCTTTCAGAAGAAGTGACAATTAGATGATTCTTATAAAATAGAAGCTTTCAATATCTTAACATCCTCTACAGGCTTGTCTTGAGCATCTGTGTCTAGTTTTCCAATCTTGTTTACAACACCCATTCCGTCTATAACTTTTCCAAAAACAGGATGTCGTCCATCTAGGAAGTTATTATCAGCAAGATTTATGAAAAACTGGCTTCCCCCAGTGTTTGGGCCTGCGTTTGCCATTGAAATTGTTCCTTTATCATTTTTATCTAGGTCTGTATTTGTAAATTCATCAGGAATTTCATAGCCAGGACCTCCTGTTCCTGTCCCAGTAGGGTCTCCACCCTGTATCATAAATCCATCAATAACCCGATGGAAAATAACACCATTGTAAAATCCTTCTTCAACAAGTTTCTTAAAATTACCAGCTGTAACAGGCATCTCACTATACAGTTTGATAGTAATATTTCCTTGTGTTGTTACCAATTTCACACGTGTGTCAGTTGTTTTATTATTCATGATTATGATTCCAAAGACAAGAACCACGAAAAAAACCCCAATTATAAAGATTACTGATTTTTGTTTCATCTTAAGATAATCTTCACCATCTTTTTAAAAATATTGTTGTTTAGAATTATTTTTTAAGAGCTTTAAGCCCCCCGTCTAAAAATCTTTCTAATTGGGCTTCTAAGGTGGTTAAATCAACTTGTTCTTGCAATTTTTTTGGAGCAAGTTCCTTATATTGTTTAAGATATGCTATTGCTCTTTCTGTATTTTCTCCTGCTAATTGAATATTCGCCTCTGACGGAGCCCTTTCCCACTTAAGTGAATTAATAAAACCACTTGCATAGTGAATATCGGAAATTAATCTAACAATTTTTATTAAATAATTTATATCATAAAATTCTGGCCTTCCATCTTCACCATATAATACCATATTCCCCTCACTTTCCCTTACTTTTTAAGCATTATTATAGTGCAGGTGGCTGGTGCAGGGGGTTTTGGATTGCTGTCGCTTTCGGGACTAAAACCATAAAGGGATTATTGATTGAAAAAATGCAAATATAAAAAGACCAAAAGTTAATGTGGCTATTATATAAGTTAGCCAGATTAAAACTCTTGTAAAATAATGGGTTTCTTGCGTGTATTGAGATAATCTTTTACTATGTTCCAAATTAATTAGAGACATAGCCAAATCAATACCTTTTGGAGCGAGGCGATACCAAATTGGTTCTTTTTTACCCTCTACTTTTAATTTTTCTTTTTGTTCTGAGGTAAGTTTTTTATTTAATTCCTTTGCCTCTTTTTTAGAAGCAAACTCTATAATCCCATCTTCCTTAAGCACTTCTAAAGAAGAATACGTTTCTTGTAAATAATATTCTATTTTTCCAAAAAATCTATAAGAAGGGTAACCTCTTAATAATTCAAGTAACCCTTTTTTTAATTTATCAAAGGTTGTTTCTTCTGGCATTTTCTAAACTGGTTAGAAAAAGTCTAAAGCATTTATTAGGATTATTGTGATGTAATTCTAAATAATCTATAAAATGTAGTTTTTTCGAAGGAAGTGTTATTATATTTTAGTAAACATAAATTTATAAAAACTTCAAAATATTAAAATAAATAAGAAAAGGGGGTGATCAGGGAGATGCCTCCTTGGTTACTTCTTAAAAAATAAAAATGAATAAAAAAGCAAATATTGCAATAGTACCCATTTTGTCAGCATTATTCCTTTTTTGGTTTTGGGGGATGGTATTTGATGAAGTAGAACCCGTTATAGAAGACGCACTATTACAATTGGATAATAGTGTTGTTTGTCCTCCAGAATTTGCATCGCAGGAATATGAGATTTGCATCGCTCCAAGAGGAGAAGTTATTGTTAATGGGGTCTTGAATCAAGATTTAAATTTAAAAATAGATTCTGTCATTGATGTTTGTCTAATCAAACAAGGAACCTACAATAAAGAGCAAGTATGCATTTTAAAAGATTTGGGCAATGCTAAAAATATCTATCTTACCGGATTATCTGTTTCAAAACTAACTTCTGGAAAAAAACTTTTATCATATACTAAAAAAGGAAAATATATCAAATTTTTTAGATTAGTTAAATATATCCCAAAATAAAATGGAAAAAGAAAAATTAATAGAGCTAATATTTAACATTTTCGTGATTTTGGCCTTAATTTTTGCTTTATTAGGAATCTCAATTAATAATCTGACAAATCTTTTTGTTTGGATTTTCACTAGCTTAATCTTTTCAATACTCTCTGAGAGAATTGTTGAATCTTTTACAGGAGATTTTCTTAAGAATTATGGTTGGACAATAGAAATTTTGGGGTATGAGTTTTCAATTTCTTTATTTTTAATAGTTGCTTTAATTTTGAAAATTATTTTATTCTAAAAAAAACCACAAAGAAACCTAGTTTCACGGAAGACTCTCACAAACAACACCATCACTATCGCTATCTAATCTATGAACATCTCCTGCACCTTGCCCAATACAATAATCATAAACTTCTTGCGCTTCTGCTTGTGTGTCAAAATCACCGCAGTTATAGAGGTCTGAAGAACAGTCGTATTGGGTTTCTAAACTTTCTTTTTGCCAAATCCAACAAAGAGTTTTCCCACCCAAATTACACTTAGAATCTATTTTCTGTGCTTGTTTTCCTCCAAAAAACCCAAAACCAAAAACAACCAGAATAATGAGTAGAATTATTACAATCCACCATGGAAATTTCTTTGCAGGTGTTTGTTGCAGGGGTTGTTGGAGGTTCATGTTATTCCTATGTCTAGTGATCACTATTAAATGATCACACAATCTATTTAAGATCTTTTTACTTATTAATCTTATGAAAAGAGGTGATCATAAAATCTTTCAAGGAGATTGTTTAAAGGTCATGAAGAAACTTCCTTCTGATTCTGTGGATTTAATATTTACAGATCCTCCATATAATAGGGGGATAAAATATGTAAAAAAAGATTTCAAAGATAGGAAAACTAAAGAAAAATATCTCGAATGGATGAAAGAGAGATTAAAAGAAATGCATAGATTACTCAAACCTAC
>DATKUW010000041.1:0-2370 GCA_035530435.1 Bacillota bacterium | reverse complement strand
TGTCCATCGCTTCATCTGTGAAATAAGTATCTCCCCAAAAGAATATAGCTCCAACATGGTCCTTTGCATTGATAAACTTGTCAATCTCAATATCGTCAACACCAACAATCTCTTTTGCTGGTATGTCTCCGAAATATCCTATCTTTGGAACAGTAACTAAAACCTCGAACCCTCTTGCTCTTAATTGTCTAATAGTTCTTAAAAGTAACCTCTCTCCATCTATTTCAATCATTTGCTTCGGAACTCCAAGATAATTTCCCCAACGAGTACCACTTCCTGCTGCTAAAACAATTGCTTTTTTTGTTTCTTCCATGTTTTTATTTTTTTATTATTACAATGTTTTTTCTTTAGTACAATTTTTTTGTTGTTCCCCAGTAGTGTTTTGCATAGACCTTATTATCTCCCTTATATTTTATTTTCCCCAGTCTATCTTCCGGAAAAAATGTGTATGCCTGGAGTATCACATCTTTGTTTGTTTTTAATTTATTTATAGCTTGTGTGAACATTGGCGCTCCGATTGTGTTCCAGCAAGGCTCTATCTGTTCTGCCACTCCCATGCTTTGAACATACTCTTTAATGATTGGATGACCTCTTTCTGCTCCTATAACGCTATTCGTAATTCGGCCTTTTGTGTTTGTTTCTACTGCGAAGAAATTACAATCAATCAATTCATCTAT
Source organism: Bacillota bacterium (assembly GCA_035530435.1). GTDB lineage: Archaea > Nanobdellota > Nanobdellia > Pacearchaeales > GW2011-AR1 > ASMP01. Next base: position 1,693 of record DATKUW010000041.1, on the reverse strand, counting down.
TGGCTCAATGCACTCTATATCCGCGTCAATGTAAACTCCTCCTCTGTTTAATATAATTTCTATCCTTGCAACATCAGCCATTCCGTGAAATCTATTTTTTCCTTTGTAATAATTAAACAGATCTACATTCTTCAACGGAAGATTTCTTATCATTTCCTCATCCCATAAAATATATTTCCAGTCAGGATGTTTTTCTTTCCAAGTCCTCATCCAATTTTCAGGCTTTTGTTTATCTCCTAACCAGATTTGATGTATTAGTTTTTCTATCATTCTCCTATAAAATAAAGTGCTTTTCTCATTTTGTTCGCTAATGTTCTCTCCATCAAACTCCTTTCATCCCATCTATGATCAACCAGCGAAGGCATTGGATGCCAAACTTTCATTCTTAACTTTTGTAAATATTTTGATATTTTTGTGTCGTCATGCTTATCGTACTCTGTTAGTCTGTCTCCATATCTCATGCAGTCTTCTATGATCGCTGTTGGTAAACATACAGCCACTCCCCAGTTAACTATATCTCTTTCAACTCCTCCATCTGCAATCCATTTATCAGAGTCCTTTCTAAATGCTTCTCTGTTTCCGAGATAAAAACTGAATGCTTTGTTTGGATGTGCCAATATTTCCTTTTCAACATTTTTATAAAAGTATTTGCCTATGATAGCATCATCCTGAATCACGCAATGATAGTCTGCTGTTTTATCAAATGAAAGCCAGGATCTTTTTGAGGTGTCCCATATCCCCAGACCTCTGTCCAATATAACAGGAACATTTCCAAGTTTTGATATAAGATAATCCTTATACTTTAATCGAGAAGGATGCATCATTATTGAGATTGATAATTTCATTTTTCTGCCCATAGGTCATTTTCAAAATCTTTAATCTTTAATTTTTCTAATAATTGTTTTCTTGCTAATTCTCTAACTCTATATTTTTGGGAAAACCTGCCTCTTCCTTTTTTTGACCGGTGTTCTCTATGTGGCATTTTTCCGCTGTATGGGAACGATTTACTTACTCTGGCCATATCATTTTACTTTTATAAAGAACCCGATTAAAAATCTCCAGACAGGATATGGAAAATGCTTCGGCTTTTGTTTGATGATGTTTGCGTTCTTGCTGGCGAAAACTTCAAACATATCTTTGTACTGATTTCTCAATTCTCTTCTTAATTTTTTGCTTTTATTTCCGCTCATTGTTTTTCTTTATTATATCATATTATTCATGCTCCTTCAAATAATCTTCAGACTCGTGAGGATCCGGAATATATAAGTGTAAAAACGAACTTGCCCAGATAGAAACCTTCTTGCAATAGTTTTGGAAATCAGCTGGTTCTTTGAATTTAGTTCCGGCCGGTACAATTTTATCTTTTATAATTTTAATATTTCCCACTTCAATTTGAACCCAATTATCAACTATTCTTAAATCCATTTCTCCTATTTCGTCTCCTATCATTTTAAGCTGAACTCCGAAGTAATATCCATTCTGATTTGATAATTCTCCAGCGCGGCCGCAAGTCCTTCTTTTTACTTTTGGCTGGACCATTGCTTGCATTTCATATCCATCTTCAAACTGCTTCATAAACAAATCGAAAGCAGTCGGGTCTTTATGTATAAACTTTCCTTTCAAAGCTGAACCATAAAATGTTCTTTTTTTATTCATTTCAGTTTAATTCTTTAATTATTTGACTGCACAATAA
>DATKUW010000040.1:0-6268 GCA_035530435.1 Bacillota bacterium | reverse complement strand
TGTTGGTAAAAAACGATTTGTCTAGTTTTTCAAAAACATAATTATTTAAAGAAGGGTTGTCTAATACCTGATTGATAAGTTCTTCGTAAGAATTAGAGTTTTTTATATCGTTTATGTCCATTTTGTGCGCTGACATTAAATCTAAAAAGGATCTTAGAATAGAAGGGTCGTTTTGTTTTAAAAAAAGTTCTACAATGTTTTCCCCGCCATAATAAAGATTAAATATTTCTTTGAACCAGTTTGAAGATTCACTCATTTTGAAATGAATTATTGAATACAAATAATCTAAATCATTAAAATATCGACTATCTTTTATGATTGTTATAAGTTGCGGAATTATTATTCTTGGTTCGATTTCTTTTATGAGACTAAGTTTAGCTAATTTTACGCCATCGTTTTGATTTAATTCGAATATGTTCGTAAAAAGGTCTTTATTGTTTGTTTTTATAAGATTTGCTGCGTCCATAAAATAACTTGCAACTATGGGAGATAAATTATAAGCTGCTATGGTGGTTGCAAAGGTATCACGGTCATCCCAAACCAATCTTGTCATTACTGCTCTTACACTATATTGGTTATCCCATCTTACTCTGTTGTTTTTCAAATCATCTACTATTTGTTGTAACACAGGGCTATTTTGAAGGCTGGTTTTTTTGATATCACTAATGCCTGTATAGTTATTTATTTTATTTATTATTTTATCAGGGGTATTTTTATGTAAGAAACCAATTGATGTCATTTCGTTGTTACTTAAACATATTGCTACGATTTGACTTTCCGCTTCGTTTAGTGCCTTTGAATTACTGAGGATATTTTCCATTGTAGAAGTTGCCGATGGTCCTGATAGATTATTTGTCAAGGAATTAAGTGCCATTTTGAGAATAGTAGGGTCGCTTATTAATGTTGGGTTTTGGGACACTATATAAAAACCCTGTGTATCTTTGCGCCTGAATGTTTCTTGTAATATAGTAGTTGCTTCGGGTACACTTGGATTATTACCGAGCGTTCTCAATAAATCAATTGTATTTGTCTTTGAAATACTTGAAGATTTTTTTATTAAATTCACAGGAGATTTGTTCCTTTTTCAAGAATTATATTTCAATAAATAATGATAAAAAACCTTGTGAAATATTTTTAAATTTTGAAGCGCAGAAAATTGTATAATACTAACGAATAAAAAACAAAAGGACATTTATGGAAGAATATATAGAGGAAATGAAAAGAGATACGGAGAGTTGTTCAAAATCTCCTTCAAACAAAAACAGCATACAACTAAGAGAAATCCTTGTTTCTCTATGTTCTATTGTGCCGAAAATAAAAATTACAAATCCGTGTGATGAAAATGGCAATGTAGTTTTTGAGGCTTATACCGAATCTGCTAAAGACATATATGATTTTTTCTTGAAGCGTAAATCTGAGTTTCAAGTATATACTAATTTTATTGCTAATTTTACCGGTGAATTATTAATTAGGGAAAATATTGATGTGTTTGCTAAAATTATTATGGATCTTAATAAAAGTTATAGTAATAAAGTGACTAAATTCAAGCATAAAACATTCGGAATGACAATATTTGACAACAAGATGGTTTTTAAATTTCATATAAGTTTACTAGAATTGATACTGACAGAAGATGTTAAAAGAATGGTGGATGCGTGAGTAAGGAAAATCCCGGTAAATCACTTGTGTATATTCCTTGTGGCGCAAAAATAAACACAAAAAACAAAGATATGAGTCCGCCAGAAACAAAATACGAAAAAAGAAGAGCCGTTTTTAGAAGAGAAGAAGTTAACAAGATCGCAAAGGGAAAATATGGCGAAGAATTCTAATTTGATGATATTGCCCGATTTTAGACTAGATAACTCAAAAATACCAGATGTAAGGGTCAAGTCTATTCGTTTACAAAATTTTAAGGTTTTTGATGATTGTACCTTTGATTTTGTAGAGAATAATGCACCTAAGTCTTTTGTGTGTTTCAGTGGACCAAATGGATGTGGTAAAAGTACACTATTAGATGTTATTCAGCTTGTATTTACTCGTTTTGACGGAAGAGACAGTGAAGACATAAAAAGATTGCTTAGTAGATTAATAAGACATGTAGATGGGCAACAAAAACATTCTCTTAGTAAAGAAGATTTTTTGATTACAGCAAATATTCATTCTTCTATTGGTGACTACGAAATTCAATTAAATAAGAATGGTTTTATTAAGGATCACCCTGAAGATATAAAAATGATTGTTTATCGGCTTTGTTTTTATGCTAGATTTGACCAAGAACTGAATAGATTTCAACTCGCAAGAAGTCAGTGGTCTACATTCAAGGATTTATTTGAGGCAGTAACCGGCTTTGAAATAAAAGAAAAGACAACTTTATTTGACGAAAGCGAAGATCCTGTACAGGCAGACATTTTAAAACAATATGTATTAAGTTTTCATGTGTACAAACCCGACGAAATAATAAGTCATAATGAATGTAGTGCTGGCGAAAGAAAAATTATAAAGTCTTTTTCTACTTTATTGAACAAAGAATACATTCCTTCTGTGGTATGTGTTGATAATGTTGAAATGCACGTAGAATCTGGCAGACATATACAATTAATAGAATCTATGAAGAGATGTTTTCCAAAAAGTCAAATATTTGCTACCACACACAGTTATCAAATATCTAAGAATTTTGGAGAAAGAACACAGCTTTATGACTTAAGATTGATGAAAACTTCTGAATTAATAAAAAAAGAACCGTGGAGACTTTATGTAGCAGATGAAATTAAAGACAACATAAGCAAAATAAAAAGCATGAATTTGATTGCATATGTTAAAGAAAGAAAAATATCTGACGGAGAAAAACTAAGAACAAAACTAATGCAAGAAAAAAATATTGGGTCGTTACTTTTTGAGTGTGAAGAGTTTATGAAAGTCACTTGCAAAATGTTTTTAGATGATATTAGTAGTTTAAAAAATAACGATAAAACAATAGAAGGTCTTTGATATTTTTTATAGAAAATAGAAAGTCCAATCCAGGAGAAAAACCATGAAAATATATTCTCACGAAGAAGCCTTGAAAAAATCAACAGAGTATTTCGACGGAGATAGTTTGGCGGCAGAAGTTTTTCTTAATAAATATGCATTAAGAAACGATCAACTAGAACTCAAAGAAGTGGCTCCGTATCAAATGCATAGAAGATTAGCTAGAGAGTTTGCGAGAATTGAACAAAAATATCCTAATCCGATGTCAGAAGATGAAATTTTTAATTTATTTGATAATTTTAAATTTGCTATTCCTCAAGGTAGTCCAATGTTTGGTATCGGCAACAATTATCAAAAGACATCTATATCGAATTGTTTTGTAATAGATGTTGTGGACAGTTATGGTGGAATTTGTAGAGCGGATGAAAGAATTGCACAAATATCAAAAAGGAGGGGAGGGGTAGGTTTAGATATTTCTTCTCTTAGGCCCAAAGGACTTTCTACAAAAAATAGCGCATTAACAACCGATGGAATTGTTGTATTTATGCAAAGGTTTTCAAGTACGTCTAGAGAAGTTGCGCAATCTGGAAGACGAGGCGCACTTATGTTGAGTATTTCTGTTCACCATCCTGAAGTCTTAAATTTTATAAGAGCAAAATTAGATCTCAAAAAAGTTACTGGTGCAAATATTTCGGTACAATTGACAGATGAGTTTATGGATGCGGTAAAAAAAGACAAGCAATATGAGCAAAGATGGCCGGTGGATTCAACTAAACCATCAACATCACACAAAGTAAGAGCAAAAGATATATGGGACGAAATTATAAAATGCGCTTATAAAAGTGGTGAGCCGGGAATCATGTTTATAGATACCATAAGGAGAAATAGTCCGGCGGATTCTTATAGTGATATTGGTTATAAATCCGTAACTAGTAATCCATGCGGCGAATTAGTTATGGGTGCCGATTCTTCTCATGGGGTTATTGGCAGTTGTATTTTACTTCTTCAAAATCTTTCTTCTTATGTTAAAAATCCATTTTCCGAAAAACCCGAATTTGACGAAGACCTTTTTAGAAAAAATACAAGAATATCACAAAAACTTATAGATGATATGGTAGATTTAGAAATTGAAGCCGTTGAAAAAATTATCGAAAAAGTAAAACTAGATCCTGAAGATGAAAACGTAAAAGCCAACGAAATGAATTTATGGAATAATGTTCTAAAAACCTGCAAAGAAAGTAGAAGAACCGGACTAGGCATAACCGGACTTGGTGATTGCATAGCTATGTTAAATATGAAATATGGCTCTAAGGAATCTATAAAAATAGTAGAAAAAATTTATTCTATATTAAGGGATGAAGCATATAGATCGTCAATTGAAATGGCCAAAGAAAGAGGTGCTTTTCCTATATGGGATGCCAAAAAAGAAAAAGACAATGATTTTCTTAATAGATTACCAGAGGACATACAAAAAGAAATGCATAAATTTGGAAGAAGAAATATTGCATGTTTAACTACAAGTCCGGCTGGTAGTGTATCTTTGCTTTCTAGAACTACTTCTGGTTTTGAGCCTGCTTTTCTAATGGAATATAATCGCAAAAGAAAACTTATGGAAGGCGATAAAGATAAGCCAGATTTTGTTGATGATGTTGGAGATAAATGGAAAGAATATAAAGTTGAACATTTAGGGCTTAAGCTTTTCAAAAAAATTACAGGAAAAGAATTTAAAGATAGTCCTTATTGTGGTTCTCAGGCAAATGATATAGATTTCAAAGCAAAAATAAAAATGCAAGGCGTGGCACAAAAATACACATGTCATGCTATCTCAAATACCGTTAATGCCCCCGAAGAAATTGATATAAAAACAGTAGATGAGCTTTATATGTTGGCGTATGATGAACAATGTAAGGGTATTACTTTTTATCGAGATGGTTCTAGGGATGGTGTATTGACAAAAAAAAGCTCTAAAAACACAACCAGAGAATGCGATGATTGTGACGAAGCAGTAAACATACTTAAAGATTTAGTTCAACAAGGTCAACGTCCAACCAAGATTATAAATGCGCCTGCTCCTAAACGTCCAGAAATCATGCCATGTGAAATTCATAGAAGTAAGGTTGGTAAGGGAGATTGGTTGTTCTTTGTGGGTATGCTTAATGAACAGCCTTACGAAGTATTTGGAGGAAATTGTTCTAAATTTATTGTTCCTCATAAATACAAAAATGGATGGATTATAAAAAATGGCAAAAATAAAATGGGCGTAACACAATATAATCTTGTTTTGGGTTCTTTGGAAGACGCAAACGAAAAGATGGAATTCAAAGATCTTGCCAAGCATTTTAATAATAAAGAATATGGAGTTATAACAAGACTAACAAGTTTGGCATTGAGACATGGAACTCCTATAAAATACATATGTGAACAATTATTGAAATTGGGTTGCGCTGGTGATTTATGGAGTTTTCCTAGAGCTATTGCAAGGATACTCAAGAAATACATAGCCGATGGTGAAAAAAGCGAAGTAGAGTGTGGTAATCCCGCTTGTAAGTCTATAGAAGTGTATTATAAAAATGGTTGTCCTACTTGCAAAATATGTGGACATTCTAATTGTTCGTGAGGAGACATTGTGAAAAAGGCAAAATGGGAAGAAATAGGAAAGAAATTCAAAGAAGTAGAAGCCAAGAAAAAAGGAAAAGTCAAAGAAAAACATAAGATTAAAAAAGATTAATAATTGGTTTTGTATAATATGATTGCATGAAAAAAATCGACATAATACTTGAAAAACTAGAGAAGATGCAAGAAGATATAGAAGATATGTCTGCAAAAATACATCTTCAGCAAGCGCATATAGAATGTCTAGCTTTACTCGAAAAACATATATTGGACTGTTCGGATTTTAAAAATTTTATAATTGAATCGCGTCCAAACAACGATACTTTTGAAATGTCTCATTTGTCCGTAAGTTGTTCTTGTAAAAAGCCAGAAGCAACATATGTTTACATGAATGTAAATAATGGTGAAATGAAAGCACTTCAAATTTACGCTAATCAGTTAACTCAAAGATATTTAAAGAAAAAAATGGAAAATAAAAAAACAGAAAACGAAATGATCGAACAAAAACAAATACAACAAAATCAGATCATTTGTATGGAAATCTAAAGGAAATCTAAAGGAAAATATTGGAAAAACAATGAAGCATAATCAAGAGAGGACAAAAATGCTGTTTAGAATAATTGTTGTTTTTCTTTTAGCGCCATATATTTCTTTTGCCGGTGATTTTATTATCGCAGCAGAGAACGAT
>DATKUW010000039.1:0-23504 GCA_035530435.1 Bacillota bacterium | reverse complement strand
ACACTTGAAGCATTAAGTCTGGTTAGTTTTGAAAAAAGGGGGCGAATAAAAATTATAAAACTGACCAAGAAAGGGAAAGAAGTTGCAGATGCGATTGAGAATATCCAGAAACTCATAAGATAATTCTAACTACCGCCCCAGAATGTTTATTTTTTTCTTATTGACTAATCTGTTCTTTGTTTTTTAGAAAAATTTATAATGTTTTTTGTGTTATTAATATGGTGGTTCTTCAATACAAAAAGAAAGGTGAAACCAGATGGAAAAAATATCCTGGAAAAGATAAAATAAAAGGTGGTGTAAGCCAGTATGATTTTAGATTGTTGAGCGAAGATAAATCAAAGACCCTTGCAGAAGGAAATTATTCTAAGGTTTTGAAGAGATTTAGGCAGATTGAGTTCTTTAAACACAGGAAATAATATGGCCCTGGAGTACTTCGGGAATGAAAGTTATTATGATATTTTTAAGAAATTCGTTTTTTCTTCTTTTTCTGTACTTATGCAAAATAATTCCTATAATTGTAAAGATTAACGCAAAAAATCCCACACTAAAATCATTAGCCCAGAAATAAAATTCATTTTTATTATAGGCCAGAATAAAAAAAAGAATTGTTATTACAAAGTATATCCCCCACGCATTTGCAAATAAATCAATAATCTTTTTCATTACCCACTAAACGATTTTGGCTTTTTAATTCTTTCATCCATTTCCTTAAAATGGCCCTGGAGGGATTTGAACCCCCGACACCTGGATTAAGAGTCCAGTGCTCTAACCAGACTGAGCTACAGAGCCTTATTTATTATGATTAAGAAGAAGTTTAAAAAAATATCTGATTACTTATTTATACTCTCTCCAGGTAAATCCACATTTTGTGCATCTGAAGAATCTTGTTTCTGCTTCATCAGTCGCACGCGTTTGTAAGGTCCAGAAAAATGCTTTTTTATTCTTACATTCTTTACATTCTTGTTCTATTACAGGGTGGATTTCAACATCTTTTTCTGAAATAATATCAATTTTCCTTTTTTCCCCAATTTTTTCAGACGTTTTTAATTTTATCTTGTTCTTTGTAGAATATTTACATCTAGGGCAACAATCTCTTTTATTTTTTTGAAAGAGGACAGAACCGCATTTTGGACAAAATTCCATTTGAATAGTTTAAAATTTACTTGTTATCTTTGTTAAAAAATATTTAAAAATCTTCCTATTACCTTCATTTTTCGTTGCAGAGACCTCTTTCTGAAAAAGGCTTGCCCCATTCGTAAAATATGAGCTTTACCCAACCAATATAAGGAGCTAATTTTAAAACAGCTTTTCCAACTAACCGTTCTTCCATTATTTCTTTTTCAAAATTAAACTGCCCTGCATTATTATCTCCTATTGTGGAAAAAACTTTTTCACCATCTTTTTCTTTTATTTCAATTATCCGGTGAATCACTGGATTTTTTTGATCTGCATTAAAGATAATTATATCTCCTTCATTCAGTTTTTCAGGGTTTGCCCTGAGTATTAATAAAATATCTCCTTTGTTAAATCCATTTTCCATTGAGAATTTCTGAAAATCTAGCTTATCTATTTCGAATTTAGAATATTTGTCTTCTTGTCTATCCCACCAGGTGTTTAAATCAGAAAATAAGTTTCCTTTATGATACATGCTACAGGATTCAACAATTGCTAAAGGAAGAGATGTTCCTGTAGCTAAACTGAGAATTGGAAAAAATATGAGTTTTATGAATATAAATAAAAAGGCGAGCGAAAAAACCCATCCCTTAAAACTATTATCTTTCCACAGAAAATGCCAGAATTTTTTGAAAAATCCCCTTCCTCTTTTTTTTAGGGCCATGTTTTAAAATAAATTTTGAGAGTTTTTAAAATGTTTCATGAGAGAAGGATTAATGAAAATTTGTTTATTCTTTTTTATTCTCAGAACGAATTGTCTCATAGGCATTAACTATAGTTATTGTTAGTAAATCTTTTCTTAAATCTTCGTGATCTCCTTCCTTATATAAAACTGGATCGAATCCTCTTAGTGCCTCTTTTGCTTTTATATACTCTCTTTTGAAATACATTACATCAACTCCTGCCCTGGTTGCTTCTTCTATAAGGGCCCTTTCTATATCGGGATCCCATACTACTTCTTTTCTTAACTTATCTCTTTGTTGAATTAATTCTCTCCAATCCATTTTTTTCTCTAAACCTCATGATATTTAAGCTTTTATGCACAAATATAGTAATGATTCAAATCTCAAAAACCAAAATATTTAAATAGTATATCTTTCGTGTATACACAAGAGGTATATCCTCATCAACCCTTTTCCTGATTATGATGGAAACGGGAGAACCTCTTTTCAACCCAGCCGTGTCATTGGCACGGCTTTATACTTACAAAATGGCAGACATATTTGACAACACAATTTTGTGTAAAAATTGTGATATAAAAATGAAGAAGGGAGAGTTAGTTAGAAATAGATTTATTCTAAGAGTGGTTGTCTGTCCTAAATGTAACGATAAAATTATTCACCCTACAGACGAGCAAGAATACAACAGATTTATAAATTTAAAGAATAAAGAGTTCAGAGTTAAAATGAGACTGGTAGGAAATAGCTATGCTGTTTCAATTCCAAAAGAAATTGTCTCTTTTATCAGGGAGCAGGAAAAAATTATGGATGACATGGTAAGATTATGTTTTGAGGATTTTGGAAGACTTTCACTGAGCTTTGTTGAGGCAAAGAAATTAAGGAGATAAAATGAAAGAAAAAGAAATTCAACTCAAGGTTGTTGAAGCACAGCAAGACGATGCTTATAAAGGCGTAGCTAGGATAGATGGTGAAATTATGAGGGAATTAGGGATTAGAAGAGGAGATGTTATTTTAATTAAGGGAAATCGAGAAACAGTGGCAATTGCAGACAGAGCATATCCTGCAGATGTTGGAGAAGGAATTATAAGGATTGATGGAATTTTGAGAAGAAATGCAAAGACAGGTATTGGAGAGATAGTAAAGGTTTCAAAAGCAGAAATTAGAGAGGCTAAAAAAATAATAATCGCGCCAGCACAAAAAAACATAATGGTTCAGGCAGAACCAGAGAGCTTAAGAAATGGATTATTAGGAAGAGCTGTTCTTAAAGGAGATGTTATTGTTCTTGGGGGAACTCAGAGAAGGAGAGATTTACTTTCTGAAGATTTTGGAGAATTTGGAGATATGTTTGGAGATATGCTTGGAAGCATGGGTTTCGGTCAATTGGGGGGACTTACACAAATTAAATTTGTAGTCGTGAATACAAGTCCTAATCAACCAGTTATAATTAGAGAAAATACCCAGGTTTCTTTAAGTCCAAAAGCTGTTGAGCTAACAGAAGAAAATATTCCCGAAATAAACTATGAAGATATTGGGGGATTATCAGAGGAGATTAAAAAAATAAGAGAAATGGTAGAGATTCCTATAAAGCATCCTGAGATTTTTCATAGGCTTGGTATAGAACCTCCCAAAGGTGTTTTGCTTCATGGGCCTCCTGGAGCAGGTAAAACTCTTCTTGCAAAAGCTGTAGCAAATGAATCCGAAGCTAGTTTCATACTTTTGAATGGCCCTGAAATTATGTCAAAATTTTATGGTGAGAGTGAAAAAAAGATAAGGGATATTTTTGAAGAAGCAGAGAAAACAGCACCCACAATTATCTTTATTGATGAAATTGACGCAATAGCTCCAAAAAGAGAAGAAGTTACTGGAGAAGTTGAAAGACGTGTTGTTTCCCAATTATTGACAATGATGGATGGTCTTAAGTCAAGAGGAAAAGTAATTGTTTTGGCTGCAACAAACAGAGTCAATGCTATTGATCCTGCCTTGAGAAGACCTGGAAGATTTGATAGAGAAATAGAAATAAATGTTCCAGGCAAGGAAGGAAGACTTTCAATATTAAAGATTCACACAAGAGGGATGCCTCTTTCAAGAGATGTTAAATTAGAAGAAATCGCCTCTATAACTCATGGTTTTGTTGGAGCTGATATTGAGGCTCTTGTAAAAGAAGCTGCTATGGGGGTTTTGCGGAAACTTCTCCCAAAAATTAATCTTGATCAAGAAGAACAAATTCCACAAGAGATGCTTGAAAAATTAGTAGTAAAACATAATGATTTTATAGATGCTTTGAAAAATGTTCGTCCTTCTGCTATGAGGGAAGTTCTTGTAGAAACTCCAAATGTTGGATGGAATGATGTTGGGGGACTTGATAAGGTTAAACGAGAGCTTAAAGAAGCTGTTGAATGGCCGATTAAATATCCAGAGACATTTAAAAGAATGGGTATAAGGCCTTCTAGAGGAATTCTGCTTTATGGGCCTCCTGGAACAGGTAAAACTCTTCTTGCGAAAGCTGTAGCAAAGGAATCTGAAGCTAACTTTATTCAGGTTAAAGGACCTAGCTTATTGAGCATGTGGGTTGGTAAATCAGAAGAAGGAATGAGAAAAGTTTTTGAAAGAGCTAGACAAGTTTCGCCTTGTATTATTTTCTTTGATGAAATTGACGCACTTGCAGGAAAAAGAGGACTTGACACAGGAACAAAAGTTACTGAAAGAGTTTTAAATCAGATGCTTGCAGAAATGGATGGACTTGAAGATCTTCATGATGTTTTAGTTATAGGTGCTACAAACAGGCCAGATATGATTGATCAAGGACTTTTAAGACCTGGAAGATTTGATAAAATTTTACTTGTGCCATCTCCTGAAGAAGAAGGTAGACTTCAGATTTTAAAGATTCATACAAAAAATATGCCTCTGGACAAAAACGTAAATCTTTCTGATATTGCAAAAAAAACAATAGGATATACAGGAGCTGATATGGAAGCTCTTGCGAGAGAAGCTGCTCTGATTGCCTTGAGAGAATCAAAAGAAGCAAAAATTGTCAAAAGAAAACATTTTGAAGAAGCTCTTAAAAAAGTAAAGCCAAGTGTAAGTAAGCCTGTTCTTGAAGTTTATAAAAAGATAGAAGATAGTTTCTTGAAATCTGCAAAAACAGCTATCCCTCTAGAGAATTCTTATTTTGGTTGATTCTATAACACGATAATTTTTATAAATATTAGGTCTTTTCTAAAATTATGAAGGAACTACCACAGGAATACGAACAAGAAAAAGAAGCAATAAGAGAAGGATATGAAAAAAAAGTTAGAAAGCTTTTGAAGCCTTCTATAATTACTCTTGCTAGTGCCCTCATTTTATCAAGTTTTTTTATGATAAAAGATTTTACAAAATTAAAGGGTTTACAAAAAAATTCCCCTATATATTTGGAATATGTAGATAATCAAAGTTCTTTAAAATATTTAAGAAATGAATTAAACCAATATCAGTCTGAAGAATTTCCTGAATTTTTATCCCAAAATATAAAAAATGAATTAGAAGAGATCACTGTTTTAGATACCACAAAAATTCCTTCTTTAGAAAAATTAATTAAAATTACAGAAGATGATAATATTAAAATAACTAACACCCCTGAATTTAAAGAATATTTGGAGAAGACAGAAAAAATTGATAACCGCGACTATCTTTATCCTTTATTATTGTATGGGCCCATGGCCACAGTATTTTTTGGAGATTTCTTTCTATGTGCCCTTTATAACGGGCGCAGAAAAAAACAAGTAACAGATTTTGAAGAAAAATATGGGACTACGCAGTTGTCACAGTAACTTCGTTTTCTGAGATTAAAATTGTGTGTTCTGCTTGACTAACTTTGCTTCCTTGTACTTCAACAAGCTGGGGAAAATGATGGAGATTCCCATTTTCCTCTAATTGTTTAAGACCAAATAATGCCTTAGTTCCGAATTTTTTAACAAGCCAGCGAGAACAGAAAGGTAAGGCATCATATTCTTTTTTTATAAAATCAAGAATCTCTCTTGATATAGGATTTCTTACATTTTTTATTTCTCTCAATTCATAAATTCCAGAAGATTTTCCATCATGAACTCTCCCGCTTCCTGTTGTTGCAAAGGGCTCAAAAGCATAAAGTCCTTCTTTTAATTTAATATCTTTTCCATCGTTGATATTTGGAATAATGATTCCTGCATGAAGTTTGTATTGATCCATACTGTGTCCAGAGAGATTTATTATAGGAGAAAAACCATGGGATTCTATTGTTTTGGAAATGGTGTTTCCTGTCTCATCTGTTGAAATATCTTTTTTTATAATTTTTAGGGCATTTTCTAGAGCTTTTTCAGAGGCTTCTATGAGTTTTTTATTTTCCTCGCTCTTTTCCAAATCAATTGAAAAAGCAGTGTCAGCTACCCATCCATCGATATGAACTCCAAAATCAACTTTCAATAAGCCAGAAGCCAGAGTTTCATCGTTATGTGAGGGGGTGTAGTGTGCAGAGATATTATCTATACTTAGATTTACAGGAAATGCAGGTTTCCCCCCTAACTCTTTTATTTTCTCTTCAATTTTTTCAGCAATTTCCAATAAAAGGGTGTCTTTTTTTATAATGGAATTTGCATATTTTCTGATTTCAGATGCTATTTTGCCAGCTTTAAGGATTTTTTCTTTGTCCATAATTTAAAGTTTACAATAAGATTTAAATAATCTACTCTTTTATAAAAAAAATGAGGTCGATTAAAATAAGATTATTCTTGTTGGGAGTTATATTCTTGCTGTTAATTCTACCTTTAACTTTTGCAAATCAAACGAATGAGGAAGATTGCTCCCTTAGCGCATTAGAAATAAAAACTTGTTCGTTTGAGGGTGTGGATTATGATGTAAAAAGAAAAGTTCAATGCGAATTTGAAATAATTTATGGCGATATTACTGAACAATACGATATCAGGCAACTGATGCAAGTAACTCTTCAAAATGGAGTGATAATTAAGAATCCTGATTCTTGTTCTTCCTCAGTTATTAACTTAATCTTTGAAGAAGAGGTAAATGAAACAAATGAGGAAATTACTCTTGATAAATTACTCAATAGCAAAGGTGAAATTAACACATATTTGCAGGAAAATGAAGTATTGATTCCTGGAGGAGCTGATTTTCTTGTGAAAGACGGAAACATTCTCATTAACATTTCTATGAATGAGGGTTTTCAAGAACTGTTTTACATAATTGTTGAAGAAAAAAGAGTTATTGGAATTGAAGAAGGGGTTTCTGAAGAAATAAGTTATGAAATAAAAATAGATGAAGAAACAATCACAGAAATAACACAATCAGAAAATATTGGTGAAAAAATAGTAGAATCTTATGAGAATAAAAGAATAATTATTAAAGCTCACGGATTTGGAAACAAAATTAAGCTATTTTTCGGTAAAATATTTCTAAGACTTTTTGCTTAATTTTTTTACTCTTTCTTTAAATTTATCCTAAATTCTTTTCCCCAATCCTGAAATCCTAATTCCTTATATAATTTATGAACCCTATTCCGAGCATAACGACTTGTAGCGATTAATTTATAGCAATTTTGTTTTTTGGCTTCCTTAATTAATTCTTTAACAATCTTTGTTCCATAACCCTTACCCCTCAATGATTCATCAATAAAAACATCTTCCATTAAACCGAAAGGCTGTTGGTGTAAATCGTTTTTCATTAAATAGAGAAAAGCCCGAGCAACCTCCCTGTTATCTTTCTCAATAAAAAATTTTATTCCTATGGTACTTATTTTTCGTTTTTTTATAAACATTTTAATTGCATTTATTTTTTAATTTTTTTCTAAGGAAAAAGAATGGAAACAAAATATCACTCATACAACAAGGGATTATAACAGATATTAATACTATGAGGAAAACACCAATAAAATAAACAAGATTAAATCCAGAACTGAATGCCAAAAGATAAAATAAACTTGCAAAAACAGACAAAAAAACATGTATGAAATGTGGTATTTTGGTTATTTTTATAGATATCCCAATTAAACTTCCGATTATTGCTGCAGCTAAAATAAGAAGGGGGTTTTCAATTAGTAATAAATGGAAGGAAGTTCCCAAACCCAATATATTTCCTCCGAGCCAAGGCAAAATTATATCACTAAAACTTCCAATGATTATTGCCCCCATTATCCCGACCAATAAAGCAGGAATTAATTTTGATTTATATTTATAAAAAATTCCTGCAGTTACAATTGATGAAGCAATAATGTGGAGTGGATGGAAAATTTCGAATAAGTCTTCTGAAATCCTTTTTTGAATTAAATATTGAAATAGAATGACCAGTATTATTGCGACTATTGTTGCTAACGCAGTAAATGGAAGATGATTTTTTGCTTCATGAATTAGTTCTTTCGTTCTCATCAAAAATCTCCTAATTTCATCTGCCTTTTTCCATCTATAATTTCTTTTATATTTATATCAAATATATTAAATATTGCTTCAACAGCAGGAAGAATCTGCCTTTCTAAATAATATTTGATATTGTATTCTCCTTTTTCTTCTGGAAGTTTTACTTTTTCACGGACGAGCTTTTTCTTTTCTCTGGTTTCTGCAATATAATATTCAATTAGATTTCCTCCACTAATAGGAATATTTTTTTCCAGCATTTTTCTTGCAGCAACAACATGTGGCGAAATTGCTTTGTACTCTGAAAGAGGCTTCTGAAGCATGGTCCTTATTATTAATTCTTCTTTGCTGATATTTCTTTCTTTAATTTTTTTAATTATGCTTTTTGTATATTCAAGTGCTTTTTTTTCATTGCCTTCTCTAAGAACAAGATTAATTATCTTATTTTGGACTTCTCTTGCTAAATGACACCAATCTCTTCTTACTGTTTCAAATCCACGAATTTTTAACTTTCCCTTTTCACTTATCAAGGCGTATTTTTTCTTTGCACCGATTGTTCCTGTTCTTTTTGTGACCCACAACCCTCTTTTATAAAAATCCTCTAATTCTAGTTCCATTATTCCTGGTAGTTCTAAATTTAATTTTTTAAGAAATTCTTTAGTCTGGGTTTTGGTTTTGTTTCCTAAGGTAAACGCAATGCTATCTGTATCAGCATAAATGACATTGTAACCTGCTAATTTTGTTTTTTCAATTATTTCTTTATTCAGCTTTCTTACAAATGCCAGAATTGAATGTGAACTTTCTACTGAAAAATACCTTGCTCCGAAAAAAGCCATGTAACCATGAATTGATGCAGATAAAAGTTTGAAAGCATTGCTTCTTGCTTTTGTAATCTTATTAGAATTTTTTTTATATTCTGTCTTGAATTTCTTTCTTTTTTCAAAAATTTCCTTTGCAAGAGAAGCAATAAATCCTTGTTTTTTGGAAAAATAAAATTTTGTTTTCTTTTTATTAAAATCTATCTCAGGGGATTCATAGCAATTTTTCTGTTTTTTTTCTAATAAGGTTGCTTTAGATATGTTGAATGATACTATTATGCTCGTATGCATAGAAGTAAAATCAAACATTACGATATCTTTGTATAATCCAGGTCGAGGTTCATAAACAAATGCCCCTTCAGAAGGAGCTCTTTGTCTTCTTTCAGAAATCTCTTCATGCATAGGGCGTTTTTCAGGAATTTCGTTAAATTTTTCTAATCGGTGTAAAATATAGGATTCCACCTGTTTTGCAAGCCCATATCTCGAAACATCAAATACTGGTTCCTGAATTGTTCTTGTGAATTCTAGAAAGTCAGGCCAGAATTTTTCAAATAATCTGAAAGTTAAGTCTGAATCGTGTAAATTATATTCAAAATATTCTTTCCAGTGATGATCCTCTAGTTTTGATGAGTGTTTTAGTTTAAAATCTTTTTTAGAATCTCCTAAAAATTCTTTTGCAACCTCGTTTAATGAGAGGGTTTCAGATTGCATATATTGTGAATAAGCTGTTTGGATGAATCTTAACAGATCAATATGAACTATTCCTGAGATTTTTCCTGTCATTCTCATTCCTCTGGAAAATTTTGGTTGGCTTTCGTCAAGTCCTAAACTCAAAGGAACTTTGAGTTTCTCTGCTCTTGATCTGAGATAGGGCAAGTCAAATCCATCTGAAAAGTAACCTACAAGAAAATCAGGAGATATCTTTCTTACATATTCAACAAACTTTTCCAAAAGTTCTTTTTCATCTTTCACAACTTCAACATAATTCTGTTTTGAAGCTATTTTTTTCCATGTTAAAACTTTTTTGAAATTATCTGAAACTAAGGAGACCATCAATATTTCTCCTGCTCCTATTTTAAAATCATCACATTCTATATCATAAGCCAAAACTTTTGGAGAAAAATCTCTTTTTTCTAATTCCTTGAACTCTTCAAGTTTCAAACACAAATCAACATCCAGTCCTGAATCAATTCCACCAAATTCCTGGGAATTGTTTAGTACTTCACCCTCCACCTCATGCCAGTTTAGTGGAATTAATTTTTTTTCAATTATATAATGAGTTATAAAGCCCAAATCATAACCCCTTCTTTTTTCTATTTCAGGTAAGCCTAATCTATCTGCAATATCGTGTAAATCTTTGTAATTTGTGGCGAAAACCTTCAGAGCTTTTACATCTTTATCAAGGAAATTCTTGTTGTGAAGTTCAACTTTTTCAACTCTGGTTTGTCTTCCTTTTGTATCCAGTTTTATTTTAGAGATTTTTTTAATTAAGCTATTAATTTTCTTTTTACTCAATTTCTCCTTCAAAATAGCCCATAAAAAAACAGGACACGAATCTATTATACAGACCCTTTTTCCTTGACTATTTCTACCAGTTACTTTAACATAATTTTTTCCTTCGAAATCAAAATAGTCGTAATCTATAGGTATAAAGTCTGTTTTTATCATGGGGTTAAGAAGAGGGTGAGTTATTTAAAGTTTAGGAACAGATTTTTTCTTCACAAATTATTTATATTAGGAATTCTTTAGATAATAATGGGATTAAACATTAAAGATATCATTCCAAGAAAAGAAATAGAAATCTCTGATTTAAATGGAAAAATAGTTTGTGTAGATGCATATAACATGCTTTACCAGTTTCTTTCAACGATAAGACAACCAGATGGAACTCCTTTGATGGATAACAAAAAGAGAATTACGAGCCATTTATCAGGAATTTTTTATCGTAATATAAATCTTTTATCAGAAGGAATCAAACTTATTTATGTTTTTGACGGTGAGGCTCCAGAGCTTAAAGCAGGGACTTATAAAAAGAGAGAAGAAAGTAGGGGAATTGCTAGAGGAAGATATAAGGAAGCAAGCCAGAGAGAAGACCTCGAAGCTATGAGAAGATACAGCAGCCAGCTTATAAGACTTGATGATAAGATGATTGAGGAAACCAAAGAACTTTTAGAAGCCCTAGGAATTTTAGTTATTCAGGCTCCGAGTGAGGGGGAGGCAGAAGCATCTTATCTCAATAAAATTAAAAGTGATATTTATGCAACTGTAAGTCAGGATTATGACTGCCTACTTTTTGGAGCTCCTAGACTTATTAGGAATCTTGCATCTGCAAGAAAAAGGAAGACTTTTTCAGGATGGATAGAAATAAAACCAGAATTAATTGAACTGCAGAGGGTTTTAAATCTTCTCGAAATAAATTTAGACCAATTAATCTGCCTTGGAATTCTGATTGGAACAGATTACAATCCCAAAGGCATTCCAGGAATAGGACAAAAAAGAGCACTTGATATTGTTAAAAAATATAGGCAACCTGTTCTGATTTTTAAGAGTGTTGAAGAGCAAATAATGAGTCTTACTGAAGCAGAAAGATTTGATTGGAAAAAGATTTTTGAACTCTTTCACAAACCAAATGTAAAAAATTTTGAAATTGAATCTAAAAAGATAGATGAGGAAAAAATCAAGAAGATATTAATTGAAGAACACGATTTCTCTGAAGAAAGGGTTGAAAAGCAGCTTGAAAAACTTCGTGAACTTAAGGAAAAGAAAAAACAAAAAGGATTAGGTGAGTGGGTTTGATTAAAAATTAATCCCCTTTTTTTCTCTTTTTTTCCATGCTCTTTTACCAAATCGACTAACATACCTTTTTTTTATTTTTTCTTCTTGTGCCCTTCTTTGTCTTTCATTTCTTTCTTGTCCTCTTCTTTGTTGAATTGCTTGAGCTTCTCTTTGTTTTTCTAGTTGATTATAATAATCAATTTTGTGCCGTGCTTCAAGTTCCTTTGCTCTTTCTAAAGAGTTTCCCCTATTAGATTGGGGAGAAGGACCATAATTATTATAATTTCCTGTAAGTTTGTTTTTACCTCTACCTTTTCTTTTCCATCTTCTTAATAACCAAAGCCCTATTAATAACAAAACAATACCAATTACCAAAGCAAAACCTTTTTCATAAAAGAAATTTGTGAATATTGCTAATAAACTAAGAAGCAATCCAAAGACAATTAAAAATCCTCTAAATTTAATCTTTTTAATAAGGAAAGCAGCTAAAATGATAAAAATTATTAAAGCTATAAAATAAAGAACATCTTCACTAATTCCAAAACCATAAAACAAATCACCTAGATTGAATCCAGAACGATATATACCATAAATAATCAACAAGGAAATTAGTCCTGCTAGAAATCCTGCAAATACTCTGTTTGGTTCTCCATAATTGTTTTTAAGAAATCTTGTTCTTATTAATGCGGCAAAAAGAATAATAAAGAATATGAAAAATAATGAGCCAAGGATTATTGTTTCAGAATCTATACTACTGAAAAAACTTGTGATTGAAAAACTTCCATATCCTCCAAGAAATTGTGCACTTACAAATTGAGCTAAGAAAACTAATAAAGGAAAACCCAATACCCCTCTTTTCATATTATTAATAAAAATCTAATATTTATAAATATTGATATTGTTTTATACTTATGAAAAACCCTCGTGCATTTGACATTTTTGGAAATGTCATATTGGTTAAATTTGACAAGACAGAGAAGCTTGGGAATAAAAAGAAGTTTGCTGAAAAACTGCTTAAAAAACATAAATCAGTTACAACTATTCTTGAAAAAACAGGTAAATTCAAAGGCAGACTGAGAAAGCAAGAGACTAGATATTTGGCAGGAGAAAAGACAAAAGAAGTTCTGCATAAAGAAAATGGTTGTGTTTTTAGACTTAATATAGATAAGACCTATTTTTCTCCTAGGTTAAGCAGTGAAAGAAAGGAGATTTCACAGAAAGTCAAAAAAGGTGATAAGGTTTTAGTGATGTTTGCAGGTGTTGGGCCTTATTCAATTGAAATTGCGAAAAACTCCAAAGCGCAAAAAGTTTATTCTAACGAGATAAACAGGGAAGCGAATAAATATGGAAAATTAAATGCAGAATTAAATAAAGTTAAGGATAAAATTGTTTTTTTAGATGGCGATATAAAAAAAATCGTAACAAAATTAAAGCAAAAATTTGATGTAATTGTTATGCCTAGACCCCAACTTAAAGAAACTTTTCTAAAAGAGGCTTTTCAACTTAGCAAAAAAGGCACGAGAATTTTTTATTATGATTTTTGTAAAGACGATGAAATAAATTCAGTTGTTGAAAAAATAAAATCAGAAGCTAAGAAGTATAAAAAAAAGATAAAAATATTAAGAACAAAAAAAGCAGGGGAAATTGCACCTTATAAATTTCGTATAAGAATTGATTTTAAGGTTTTGTGAATCACAACCTCTTTTCAGCCTTGATGGCTGTCGGAGCCTCTCCCCCGTGCCATGTGAATCTTGGTCGCATTCTCATTGGATAAATCCTTTCTGAATTGTCATCGAGAATTATTGCAGAACCTTTTAAGCTAGGCAAGTCATCCATTTGTTTTTTAATACTTTCAAGAATGTAAGATTGCATGATATAATTCAGTGCTTCGACATCTGGTTTGGAGGTGACTCTGTGTGCTATTATGATATCTGACTGGGTCATGACGTCGTGGTGAATCTGGCCTGGTTGTTGTGTTGCAAGTACTAGAGATATTCCTGGCTGTCTTCCTTCTCTAAGAAGTTGGATAAGGGCATCTGTTGCAACGGTTTTTCCTTCTAACGGTAAAAATTCATGTGCTTCATCAATAAAAATCCAAGTAAGAGGGTGGTCTTTTCTTTCTGTCCCTGATAAAAAATCAAGCCCTTTTGAGACAGAGATAATCTCTTCTTTTTTTCTCGCATCCATTCTCTGGTTGAAAATTTTTCTTGACAATAAACTAATAGTAAGAGCCCTTATGTTGAAAGCACCTACTGCATTGTAAACGCTTAAGTCAAGGATTGTTGTCGTTCCTCCAGAAATTAAGTCTCTGACTTGTGTTGCTTCTTCATCTTTTTTCGCAAAAATTCCCCATGTATTTGCAGCTTCGAAAAGCCCTGCTGCAGCATTTTTTATTTCTTGAGAAGTTTTTTCTTCTTTTTGTAAAGTTTCAATTATTTCATCAATGCCAAAATTACCTTTTTCTCTGAGCCGTGTAAGGGTTCTTTGAATTAGAACAGATACAGGATTAATCATATCAAGCCCGAAAGTTAGAATCCAATCTTCAGGATTCATCTCATTCACATCAAGTGCAAATTTTTCATCTATAGGAATTCCTTTTTCGAGATAAGCATCATAATGTCCAAAAGGAACAAAAACCTTTACAGGAAGATTTTTCGGATTCAAACCCCATTCAGAAAGAAGCTCCCTATCTTTTTCATTCTTGAATTTCATTGTCCAATAGATTCCCATTGTGTCAAAAATTAGAGAGCCGATGTTCTGGCTCGCTTCTTTTGGTAGATTGGAGAGCTCTTCTGCAATAACCCCAAGAGTGTATGATTTTCCAGAACCCCTTTTACCAGCAACAAGAACGACATGACTTCTCACAATATCCATTAGAATTTTATTGCTCAAAGAAGTATACTGTCCCATTTTTACATAACCCTTGCCCACCAAAACAAGCCCCTTATCAGCAAAGGATTTTTTATCAGCAGCATCTCTTCCAACTATGATGTCATAGGCCATGTTTGAGAAAAGGGAATTATCTTTATAAAATTAGTTATGAATTCTTGATTAAATATTCAATCTCATCTTCTGTTAGTTTTAGTTCTTTCTGGACTTCTGGTTTTAGGAAAACTTTTTCTACGGTGGAAAATTCCTTCAAAGCACGTTTTAGTCCCACATGAACATAACGAGCATATTTTTTTGCAATTGATTTTTTCTTTTCCGTTCTTTTATTGTTGAGCCACATTTTCAGAATTCTTGTTGGTTTTTTATAACTTGTGAAGCCAGTTTTTTCAGAAGTTTTTGCACTCGCTATTCCATAACTTAAAAACGCATTTTCATAGACTAAAAATCTCCAATACTGTTGCCGGTAAATTCTTCTCTTGAATATATCGACTTTGCTCAGCGCATCATAGGCTTTTACAAGCTCTTCTCCAGAATACTCGGCAGGAATATTCTCTTCAACCCAAAGGAGAATTTCATCTAGGGGCATATTTATAGAATCAAAAATTTTTAAAAGCACATTGTCTGGTTTTCCCTTAAATATCATTCTTAAAGCAGAAAATATGTCCATCTCTTTATTCCTTTCATCAATTAAAATCTGTGAAGGATCTGGGAGACTTGCTGCCACCTGTAAATCATTTATTGCAGCCCTCATATCTCCGCGCGCTTTTATGGCGATATTTGTCAGAACATCATGATCAATAAATTTTCCCTCTTTTCTTAAAATCTGAATCATCAAATCCTTGATAGTTTTATACTCTATTTCCTTTAGCTGGAAGAGTTCGGTTTTTTTTCTCAGTTCGCTGAATTTTTTATCCCAGATATCGTTTGCAGTTATTATCATCGGATATGTTGTGGAATCTATTAAAGAAATTAATTGTGTTAATCCCCCCCTATCTACTACAGATATGCCATCAACTTCATCTACTAAAATTAATTTGTTTTCTTTTGATAATGATTTTTGTTCAATTGCTGGTTTTAAAATTTCATTTAGCTTTTCTCTATTTCTTAAATCAGATGCATTTAATTCAAAAATCTCTGATTTTGTTTCATTTGCAATTACATAAGCAAGTGTGGTTTTTCCTGTTCCAGGAGGCCCATGCAGAATTATGGCCTTTTCCCCCTTTTTGAATTTTCTTAGGGATTCCTTTATTTTTTCAATTGCCAGTTCTTGCCCCTTTATGTCTATAAAATATATCGGCCGATATTTTTCTGTCCAGTTTGTTGTCATTTTAATCTAATCTTGATACCTCATTTAATTCATATTTTGCTATTTTTCCTTCTAAATTAAATTCAAATTCTCCTCTAAAAAATTTTCCATTTAAAAGAAGGGGCATCCAATATTCATCATCAGGCCACATTTGATTATAAGGAATCTTGTTTATGTGAAACCATCTAAATTTCATCTCTTCTGATTCTTTAAGTTTTCCCGTATATAAACTTGCCTTGAAAAAATGTACATTATGGTCTGGTTCCTCACTTTGAAAGTGAAATAATATATTTCCCATTCTTATAGGATTTATCATAGTAATCTCTGTTTCTTCTTTTGTTTCCCTTATTGCACATTTAATTAAGCTTTCATTAGCTTCAGTTTTTCCTCCAAAGCCATTATACATATCTGCTCCAAATCCCCTTTTTTTCATTCCAAGAAGTATTCTTGGATGTTGATAAATTATTGATACAGTTTCTATGCTTGTCATCTTTCCCTCTTATTATATTTTTATCTCCAACTTTTCCACTAATTCAGATAATTTATTTTCTATTTCTTTATCTGGATATTTTAGTAAATATTTAGCAGAATTCCTTACTTGAGCATAATTATATAGTTCTTCATTTCTCCCATCACTTCCCATACCTGTTTTCCATTTAGGGATAGATATTTTCGCTAATTTTTCTAGATAGTTTTGACTGAAACCCATTTTATTTTCCCAAGCCAGCCAAAACAAATGAAGCAATAAGAGATTGAAGTTGGATGAAAGGATCGCTTCCTTCAACAATCCGAAATTCTGTTTCACCTGTTTTTTCTGTTAGTTTAACTTTTAACTCTGGTTCGACAGGAAGATTCCAGATTTCTTTTTGAATCGCTTTAATCACATCCTGCCCTGCAATGCTCTCTTTAAGCATTACATCTAGAAGTTTTTCTCTCGATTTCTGGAAATCTCCTGAAAGAGCATAGTCTAGAACAATTCGAATATCTTTTGGTTTTGCACTTGAAATAACTGTTGAGACAAGTTCTGTTGTTATTAAAGGAGAGATTGAGGCTGTTGATTGTAAAAGATTAATAGCTCTTCTACAATCTCCTTCACTTCCTTCATAAAGAATCTCTGCCGCTTCAGGAGTTATAGAGAGTTTCTCTTCTTCTGCAATTTTATCAAGAATTTTTCCAATATCTTTATTTTCCAGAAGCCTGAACCTGAAAATCGCACATCTAGATTGTATAGGGTCGATGATTTTACTAGAATAATTACAGGAAAGAATAAATCTACAGGTTGCAGAATAGTTTTCCATAGTTCTTCTCAAAGCTTGCTGGGCTTCAGGTGTCAAAGCATCTGCTTCATCTAGAAAAATAATCTTAAATGGGACATTTCCTAATGATTTTGTCCTTGCAAAATTCTTTACCTTATCTCTTACAACATTGATTCCTCTTTCATCGCTTGCATTAAGTTCGAGATAATTTTCACGCCAGTTTTTTCCGAAAAGTTCTTTTACAATTATTAGAGCAAGACTGGATTTACCTGTTCCTGCAGGACCTGCAAAAAGAAGATGAGGGATGTTAAGGGAATTTGTGAGTGAATGGACTTTTTTAACAATATCTTCCTGCCCTACTAATTCTGAGAAGATTGTTGGTCGATATTTTTCTGTCCAGATTTCACTTGCCATATTCTCTTTTATAAGGATTAGTTAATAAAGATTGTTGTACTGTTTTTGGCTTTTTTAAGATAATAAGAATAATGTAGAAACTATTTGCTTCTTTCTTTTTTAAGTTTTCTTTTACGCTTTTCTTTTCTGAGACGTTTTCTCTGCCATTTCCATCTCATTTGTCTCTTCTTTTTCCATCTTCTTGATGAGCGTTTCATAATATGTTCTGGAGAAATTAATTTTTAAAGTTATCTACTTCTTTTTATACCGATTCTTGGGCATAGGTGTTTCACAGGACATTGGCTGCATTTAGGAGAAATCGGCTGACAGATTGTCTGACCGAAGAGAACAAAAAGAGCATTAAACTCTGACCAGTATTTTTTAGGGAAAATCTTTTCAAGTTCTTTTTCTGTTTGTTCTGGTTTTTTGGTTTTTAGCCAACCAAGACGGTTTGGAATTCGGTGGCAATGAGTGTCTATTGGTAAAACAGATTGTCCAAATGCAAAGGCTAAAACAATATTTGCTGTTTTAGGACCAATTCCCTTTATTGATAAAAGTTCTTCTTTTTTATCAGGAACTTTTCCTTTATATTTTTTAATCAAGATTTTTGATACGTGCTTTAAAGTTTTAGCTTTCTTTTTATAATGGCCTGAAGAATAAATTAATTTTTCTAGTTTTTTGTCTGAAAGCTGAAGAATCTTTTTCGGAGTATCTGCAACAGCGAATAGAGATTTTGAAGCCTTTTCTGTATTTTTATCTTGTGTTCTTAAAGATAAAAGACAAGAGATTAAGATTTTAAATGCATTCGGCTTTTTTCTCATCCGGTTTAAGGTAGTTCTTTCTCTATAATCAAAATATTTCTCTAGATTTTGCATTGTTTTTTCAATTCTTTCGCTCTTTTTCATTTTCAATAAAACGCCCCTGCCGAGATTCGAACTCGGGTCACGGCCGTGAGAGGGCCGCATTCTTGGCCTCTGAACTACAGGGGCTTTTTGAGAACCTATACCCTTTTTCAACAAAACCGAGATTTAAAAGAATTATGTTTGTACTCGCTTCTGATTATGATAATAAAAATTCTTTTTTAATTTTAAAGCCTTGTTTATTTAACAAGAAAAATTATATCGTTAGGTCTCACCTTATCAGGGACTTTTATACCTATATGATCTCCTTTTTTCGCTTCTTTCACATCTTTCCTTTCAATCTGCATGCTTTTTATAGGCACTTCAAAATCAGTGGTATGTCCTTTTATCTGAATTTTATCTCCTACTTTCAGTTTACCTGAGAGTTTTATGGCAGCCACCCCTACATGACTGAAGTAACTCGAGACTCTTCCGATTTCTTTTGATTCTTTCTTTTCCACCATTATTTTCTTAGGAATCTTGTATATTTAAATTTAGTGATAGCCCTACCTGCAACCCTAATCGCAATAGCCCCACCAGGATTCGAACCTGGGTCACGACCTCCAGAGGGTCGGATCTTTGACCACTAGACCATGGGGCTATATCTGATATTTGTAAAATGAGTATTAAAATATTATCTTTTACATTATTGGGGTTTTCTATATTAAAGGATAAATTTAAATTTACAAAATCTCTTTTATATTTATGTTTAAAAGAGTACACCTTGTGATTGGATTTTTTGCGAGTCTTTTTTTTATTCCAAATGTAAATAATAAACTTGTGTTTCTTCCTATTGTTCTAATTGCGAGTATAATTCCAGATATTGATGCTGTAATTGCTCCTAAAAAGGATTACAAGATTCTTAGAAAACTTAAAACCAAATCCTACAAGGATTTTATGCATAGTTATACATTATGCATCGTCCTTTCATTATTAATAGCATTTTTTTATCCTATTTTAGCCCTCCCTTTCTTTGTTGGTTATTCTTTTCATTTATTTTTTGATAGTCTTACTGTTGGAGGAACCCGTCCATTTTGGCCTCTTAAAGTTAGGTCTAGGGGATTTATTGTTCCAGGAGGAAAAGCTGAAAAAGCAATTACTTTAATTCTTGGATTTTTGAGTGTTTTGCTTATTTTGAGATATATCTTTTAGATTCCTTTTTAATAGTCAGAAAGATTTTTATATAACTTCTATTTAGTATAAATAAGGTAAATTACAAAAAATGGTGAACTTTATTATAATTGGAATATTGATTATATTAGTCATTTTTATAGCCTTTAAATGGAATAATCTTAGGACAAAAACTGCATTTCTTTTCATTTTTTTAGGAGTAGCTTTTTTACTTTTGACAGGATATTTGGTTCTTTCTGGTAAAAACATTAATTTTTCAAGTGTTGAAGGAATCTCTTCTGCAGCAAAAACCTATGTTGCGTGGATAGTTAATGCAGGTTCAAATGTTGTTAAAGTTTCCAGTTATGCATTCAATCAAGAATGGAAAGCAGACAATACAACAGATGGTAAAGGTTAGAATGAAAATTGTTATATTAATAATCATAAAGTTCTTTTTAATTTCAGCACTATTTATAGTAAGTAATGAGAATTTACATTTTAATGACCCTACAGAAAGAGCAGAGTTTTTTGATCATTATTCTACCTGGCTTGGAAGAACATTTGACCAAACTGTAGGGCTTGTGGATTCTGTATTAGATCTAAAATGGCTTCCAGATAACAACTTTACTCGAAGTTAGCTGAGATGAGCATAAGTTTTAAAAACTATGTCTTCTAAATTACATAGATGGTAAGAAAAAAAAGAGGCGGAGCAAAAAAAATTAGTCCAAAAACCGCTAAAACCGCTAAGGCACCTGTTAGTTCTAAAGATAAAATTCATCTTGCATGGAAAAACCTCATTTTGTTTTTAGTGATTGCCCTATTTTCATTCATTTTTTATCTATTTTCTTCAGCTGATTTGCTTAAGAATTTCTTTGGAATAGTTGCAATAATTTTTGGCTTTTTGGCTTTTGCATTTTTAATTGTTTTTATAGTTTTGTTCATCCTTAAAAAATCAAAGAAATAACTTAAACTTTTTATACTCTGATTCTAGTTTTTTATCAGAATTAACCTTACTTAAAGGAAAATTAGGCCTGTGTAGCTCAGTCGGTTAGAGCGCGTCATTGGTAACCTCAAAAATCATAGATTTTTGATGGTGCTTAGAATTGCTAAGCAATCCAAACATGATGAGGTCCTGAGTTCGAATCTCAGCACAGGCTTAACTTTATAAAATAAACAGCCTAAGAAAAATTATGGAAAAAGACGAACAAAAAATTGAGAAATTGAAGAAGGAATATGAAATTCTTAGAAATAAGTATGCCCTTCCTGATTTTAAAAGTCTTAATGAAGATTTTCACATAGAAAAAATTGCAGAATCTGAAACAGAAATCCCAATAAGGGAAGTAAGAAAGTTTATGGCAGACAAAATGATGAATTATATGAGATTTCTTGAGAATATTTTGAATCCCGTAAATGCCCCCCTGTTTATATTCTCACTTATAAAACTCTTGAACTCTGAAGAAAAAAAACTAATCTCTGAAATTTATAAAAAACTCATGAAAAAAGAGATTCAATTTATTGAACTTGACTTGGAATTTAATGAAGAGAAGGAAGCAGAATTTATCAAAAATTCTTATGAATTTTGGCAAGGAATAAAAAAAGATCTGTTAAAAATAATGGGTAATATTAATAAAAAAGGAGATGACAAATTTGAGGTAAATGATAAGGGATATTTCGGATAAAAATTAATTTATAGAAATTCTTCCAAAATACATTCAATTTCAAATAATGCAACTGGCATTTTTATTTTCCAGTTTTTTAGGATTTTTGGGTGTATTTCTCCGATAAATCCTATTTTTTCCCCCTTAAAAATTATTTCTGCTGTCCTTCCTCCTATGAAATAAGAAGAAATTTCTGTAGGTTCCTTAAAAATTAATTCTTTTTCTATTTCTTTTCCAAGCATCCTAAATAAATATTCAAAAATCTGTTTAATCTTAGTAAAATTTCCTGGGCTAATTGCAGCAGCAAGCATTTCTTTTTCAATTATGTTTCCCTTTTCTGTTTTAATACAAAAAACCTTTCCTATTTCAAATATCTGTTGCGGATATTCTGAATCAATGTTTTCTGAAAAATTTTTCAGTAATAAATGAGTAAGGTTTTTTCTTAATATATCCTGTTCTGTTTTCGATTCTTTTACTTCTATAAATTCTTCTTGTTTTTCAACGAGGTTCATTTTTTCTATTTGGTTCTTTTTGTTCGTCAAATGATAATTTGAGACTTCTACCATTCCTAAGCCTGAAAGAATTTCTGAAAGTTTTTTCTTTACCACTTCTTTCTCATCTTCTCTTCCTGTTGTTGCTATTTCTGGAATCTCTGGAATAAAATTTTCATAACCATAAGCAATTGCAACATCTTCTATAATATCAACTTCATGAAGCACGTCAGTCCTCCATGAGGCAACTTCAACAGAATTATTTTTTAAATTATAATTATGGCCCATTTTTTCAATCAGTTTTTTAAATTCTTTTTCTTTCAATTCAAGACCTAGAAGCTGATTTGTATTTTTCAAAGAGACCTTTATTTTTTTTGGAGTTAAATCAGGAGTTATCTCTTTTTTGCCATAATGAAGGTTCATCTGGTAAATTTTTCCACCCATTTCGTCTAAGCATGTTATTATTATGTTAAGGCAGGTTTTGAGAGTTTCAAAATCTTCTCCAGAACACTCAATAAAAATATCTCTTGTTTGAGAAGTTATTTTTCCTGTTAGATGCGAGTTAATTATTGGAGGCATACTCAAAATCTGTTTGTCTGCATCGATAAAAACAGAGAACTTTGTTTTTCCTGCTAAAAGGTGGGCATATTCTTTTCCTGCAGGATGTCTTTGAAGGATCTCAAGTCCTGAGAGCTCCCTATTCATCTCTAAAGGAATAAATTTTATCTTATCAGGTTCTATTGCCTTAAATGTTATTGGAAGCTTAATCTTTTCTAAAGGATAGATTCCAATTGCAATTTTCTTTCTCTTTCTTCCAATGGTCATATGAAGTTTCTCCTGCATTTCAACTAATTCTTTAATTTTTTCATCATTAAATTGAATTCCTTTAGCAATCGCGCACGTAGTATAGGGCCTTATATTTTTTACAGAAGAATCGATAATAACATCGTAATTTTTTTCAGGTTTATTAATATGGTACTCTTTAAGTTTTGTTTTTTTTCCTAAAAAAGAGAGAAATGCTCTTTTGAACCCATGATATGAAAGCAGGTCAGGACGATTAGGGAAAATTTCTAGGTAAACATCATCTCTTTGAATAGATTCTATAGGGGTTCCAAATCTTGCTATTTTATTTTGCATAGCATCATTAAGTTTTCCAAAATCTCTTTCGAATTGTTTTTTATTAAAAGTTATAATTGCCATTTTATTCTATGTTAACCAAATCCAGTTGTTTTTTATCTCCTTTTTTTCTTGGAACAAGATGAAAATGAATGTGATTTATAATTTGTCCTGCTACTTTACCATTGTTAAGAACAACATTAAATCCTCCTGCATTATATTTTTCCATTAAAATTTTTCCTGTTTTTTTAATTGCCCCAATATATTTCTTTGAAATATCATCTTCTAAATCCATTAATGTGTTAAAATGCTTTTTTGGAATAATAAGAGTATGCCCTTTTATTCTTGGTTTAGCATCTAAAAATGAAATAAATTCAGAATCTTCCCACACTTTTTCTGAAGGAATCTCACCTTTTACAATCTTGCAAAATATACACTCTTCCATTTTATTTCATCCAAAATTTCATTTTCCTCAATTTAGTTAAATCATTTTTGTAAAATTCCCTTAAATCTTTTATCTTGTAGTAATCCATTAAAATTCTGTCAAATCCAGGGCCCCATGC
>DATKUW010000038.1:0-3787 GCA_035530435.1 Bacillota bacterium | reverse complement strand
TAACCAGGCTAATCCCCATTTTGGGTCTACTTTGTTGGTTAAGAGATAATAACACTTCTGGCAAACTCTCCGACTTTTATAATGAGTTGATGTTTTTCCTTTTTCTAGTGTTGTTTTACAATTTGTGCATTTCATTTTGTTTCTGGATTATGTTTTAAAATATGGCAGTGAGAACATAAACACTCACCATTTTCTATATCAAATAATGCTTCACATTTTAATGCTTTTTCTATTGAATCAATATTATTTTTTTCAATAATCTCTGCGAGTTCAATTATATGGTGAGCTTGAAGGCAATTTCCTTTCATGCCACAACTTATACAAGCGTTTCCATGAAAATTTAAAACCTCTTCCCTCCACGCTTTATATTTTTCGCTTGACCGTATTTCTCTTTTTAGTTTTTCTAAGAACATTTTTGGAGTTGTTTTTCTTAATAAAGAAATATCTTTTAATGCATCAACAATTTCATATCCTAAATCTGTAAGTTTCCATTCTCTTTTAACATAGGAAAAATGCTCCTTAGAAAAACTAATTTCATCAAAATCCACTAAAAATAAATCATATAATATTTTTAAGAACTTATTTACATGAGAATATGATTTGATTCTTAACATCGAAGAGATTTCATTAGTGTTTAATTTTCTTTTTTTAATTAATTTTAAAATTCTTATTTTAGTTGTTCTTCCTCTATCTGAATCAAGTAAGAACAATATTTCATTTAATTCTTTATTTTCCATATATTTATCTGTTTTTTTAGTTTAAATAGTTTTCTATAAGATAGTAAATACTTCACTATAACATAGATTGAGGTAGTTTTATACCGCTCCCGGGAATTTTTTTTTTACTATAGCACCTTGATTCTTATGTTAATCCTGTGAAAGTTTTCCCTCCATATTATTATATTTTGATTTTTCCTTAAATTTGACCCCTTCCCATACCCTAATCCCTTCAGAATTTTGTCTTTCTGTGACCCCAAACATCTCTTCCAAAACTACTTTTATGTTCTTATCCGATGCTCCTTTGATTTTATGCTCCTTACAATACTTGAGAAATGCTTTTCGTAGCTTCATTTTAGATAATGAAGAACTATAACTCTCCTGTAATTCATCCATTGCAAATGCAGTAAAAGAATCAGATTTTCTAACCCAAAACTTCTTCACTTCTTCTACACCACAAGAGTAACTAAAATCTTTTCGTTTTAATACTCTATGTAGCCCTTCTATTGCTTCATTTAATAATCCAGATAATTCTTCACTTGAGGATAGTTCTTCCATAATAAATGGGTTCATTATTTTATATTTTCTCTTTTCCTCTTCACTAAGTGAATCATAAATATCTTTTTTAACAAAAGTATATGGGAATTCAAATAAAACCCACCTTTCCCAAAATCCTCTTGAAAAATCATAAACTCTTGGAAGTTCATTACAAGCAAACACGTGTTTGGCATAATTCACAAAATTTACAGTAGATTTATTCTTTCTATCAGCTCCAATTAAATCTCTTCCAGTAGTTTGTTTTAGTGTTGCAGTTTCTTTTAGGGCGTTAGAAGATAAATCTCCAGCAAGGTTTGCCATCTTTCCAAACAAATCCCACACTCTAAACCCCCCATCTGAAAGTTGATTTAATGGAACAGAAGAACAATTATCAACTCCCAAAAAGCGTTTCATTAAATCAATCGTCTTTCCTTTTCCATTTCTTCCATCACCAACAAACATCATTGCCTTTTCAATAAAATAATCTTTATATAAAAAAAATCCAAACAATTCAAACATTACTGTTGAATCATCTCCATTCTTCAAAACATTTTTGAAGTGTTCTTTTATGTGTGGACATTTTGATTCTGGATTGTAATGAATTGGAAGTTTGTTGAAGAAGATTTTTTTTGGATTGAATGGAAGAAGTTCCTTAGTCTTAACATTTAAAATTCCATTCAAAACAGGAATTTCATCAGTATAATTATTCTTAAAAAAATCTTCGGGTTCAATAAATGTATCTGCTTCTACTTTTGAAATTACTTCATTTGCAAAATTGATAGTAAAATTTTCCTTTAAAATTTCTCTACAACATTCAATAATTGTTGATTTGCCATTTGGTTTATATACACCGTCGGAATATATCCACACTTCAGATTTAATGTCATCTTTTATTGTATATAAATAATCTTTTTTCTCAATATATTCAACTAAAGCTTCTGTTGCATTTCTTCTTTCCTTTTTAGCTAGGAGAGAAATAATTCCCATTTGCAAGGCGTATTTTACAGTTTCTTTTCTATTTAAATTAAGTTTATATTCTTCTTGAAGATTTTTTATTCGTTCTAACTCCTCTTTTTCTATGATAGTCTTTTCAAGAGTTTCTTTCTCTTCCATATCTTTCAAAACCTTTTTAACTTGTTTCAATCTTCCCTCTTCAAGATTAACCTTTGCCAATTCTGGAAGTTTCTTTTCTAACTCTATTGCCTTTAACTGTTCGTAATTAAGTTTTAGTTCATTTGGATATGGTCTTGGTTCTAATTCACCACTTCTAATTTTTTCAAGTTTCTCTTTTAAATTTGCCTTCACCACTTTCTTCCTCCTCTTTTTTAAATGAAGATAAGTTTTTACAAGTAGGGTTGTTCGATAGCTTCTCAATTAATTTAAATGGGCTTCCTTTTTCATGCTTCTTCCCCCCCTTCGGATATAAACATGAATCACAATATTCCACCATTTTATTAAAAATCCTTTTACATTTCGGACAGGTTTTAACAACTAAATTATTTGCGTCTAAATATGGACATTGTGCTTTTTCGATTCTTGTCCAACTATCATACCCAATTTTTATTCCTTTATCGTTTGTAAAATGTTTTCGCTTATATTCTAATGTTCCCATACAGACACATAAATTAAATACATCTCTATATTCCTGTCCATAACTGCCATCATCTCTTGTGTTTCCTATTGTAAATTCATATCCAATATCTTCATCTAAAATTGCTTCTTGTCTGTCCTCAAATGCTTTTTGGTCTTGAAAATCTCTAACTCTAAATCCATCCATCCTAGCGAGAATTTGTTTTATCTTATTTTTTGCATAAGTTTTTGGAACACCAAACCCACATTGTGTTCTGGTATGTCCCATTTTAATTTCCTCAAAATATTCAACGATTGCCTTAGAAATTTTTGTTAATTCGCCCCATCCATCAACCCTAACTATAGGTTTTATTTTTTTCTCTATAAATTCTATATGTCCATTGCTTTGACAATTTGGACCACACACCCCACATGTAGGACATTTAAAGAACCAGCACCACTTACATTCATTTTGTTTTTTATTATTTTTATCTTGAACATCAAATGGATTCTTGCAGGAATGACACCAATACCTAACAACCTCAAAACAATTATCACATCTCACTTCTTCATCAGAAAGAAATACGTCTTTTCCACAATTCCAACACTTCCCCATTTTATTCTACCTTCTCCCTATACTTCTCTAAAATTTTAATGTTTGAAAAAAGTATTGGAGTTTCTCCCAGAACTCTATCGTGGATAACTAGAAATTTCTCATGCATCTCTAATATTAATCCATTATACCACTCGCCACTTTTTGTATCTATGTGAACGGTTACCTTTTTAGTAAAGAAGAACTCAAGAACCTCATTCATTTCATCGACTTTCATAAACCAACCTAATCCCAAATACTACTTAAACATTTGTAACCATTTATTAGTGAAATTACAAACTATTCGTTATCTTCGCTGTTGATTGAATTAAAGAAACACCGACGATGTTTTTAACAGATTGTTTCACTAAAG
>DATKUW010000037.1:0-3741 GCA_035530435.1 Bacillota bacterium | reverse complement strand
ATATAAAGATACTAAAATTAAACCACTTACAGAAGATGAAATATTTGATTTGTTAGATGAATTTAAAAAGATTATTCCACAAGGATCTCCTATGTATGGAATAGGAAATAATTTTCAATATGTCTCACTCGGGAATTGTTTCGTAATAGATTCTCCTGAAGATTCATATGGCGGAATATGTAGGGCAGACGAAGAAATTGCTCAAATTAGCAAAAGACGGGGCGGTGGGGGAATTGATATTTCTAACTTAAGGCCCAATAAAATGCCTACAAGTAACGCAGCAAAAACATCTACTGGAATTCTTCCTTTTGAATCGCGGTTTTCGAATACTGTTAGAGAAGTTGGCCAATTTGGAAGGCGCGGGGCTTTATTGATCTCTCTTTCCATTCATCATCCGGAGTGTGTTATTTTGTGGGATGAAAATATAGAGGGGAAACCATATAATGTTAATTTAAATCATCCTGAATATGGTTTATTAAAAATTTCATCTGAACAATATAATCCTAATAAAAAAGATTTTGTCACTTCTAAATATGATCCGACAAAAGTTACAGGAGCAAATATCTCTGTTAGATTAACAGACGAATTTTTAGAAGCGGTCGAAAAAGGAACAACTTATGAACAAAGATGGCCAGTAGATTCAGATGTCCCAAAAATAAGCAAACAGGTTGATGCTAGAAAAGTTTGGGATAAAATCATTAATAGTGCTTGGCTCACCGCCGATCCTGGTTTATTATTTTTTGATAACATAACAAAAGAAAGCATAGGAGATTGTTATGAAAACCAAGGAATGAAAACCATTTCTACAAATCCTTGTATTACTGGAGATACCTTAGTTTATGTGGCAGATGGCAGGGGAAATATTCCCATAAAACAATTAGCAGAGGAAGATAAGGATGTTGATGTTTTTTGTTATAATAAAAAAGATCGAGTAGAAATTAGGACAATGAGGCATCCAAGAAAAACCGGAGAAAAAGTTGCTGTATATAAAATAACTTTGGATGATGGTTCTGTAATAAAAACAACAAAAAATCATAAATTCAGATTATTAACTGGTGAATATAAAGAGGTAAATAAATTAAAATCTGGAGATAGTCTTAAAATTTTAACAAGATACGAAGGCTCTATAAAAGACATTTTTGGCGAGAAAGATGCTAGGTCTCAAGATTATTTTTGGATTAACAATGGACAAAGATCTAATAAAGCAGAACACAGAGTTATAGCAAAACACTATTATGGCAAAATCAAAAAGGGAGAAATAATTCATCATAAAGATCGAAATGCTCAAAACAACTCAAAAGAAAATCTTGAAGTTATAACAAAAAACGAACACGATAAAATACATGTAGAAAATATGATGGGAGATAAAAATCCTATGAGAAGAGCAAAAACAGAATGGTCAGAAAAAAAGTGGGAAAAACATAGAAAAAACATATCTAAAGCCGTAAGCGCAGAAAATAATCCAAGATATACAGGATTCACTCATGATGAAGTTAAACAACATGCTATTTTATTGACTAAAAAATTAGAAAGAAGATTTTCAAGAAAAGAATGGTATAAATATGCTCAAGAAATAGGTCTTCCTTTAGCATTTAGCAAATATAGAATTTCAGTTTTGGGTGATATTGAACAAATGAGTAAACAGGCAGCAAAAAAATGTGAAATTTTATATATAAATGAAGATCCAAGAACTGTAAAAACTTTTCAAAAAATAATAAAACAAGGATATAATGCGAAAATTATTGACAATAGTGTTATTATAGAAAAAAAATGCGAGCGATGTGGAAAAATTTTTACGGTATCTCATTTACAAAGAGAGCGAAGTTTTTGTGGCCAAAAATGTGGTTTTCAACATGCTCTTGAAAACGGTGGAAAAGAAAAGGCCATGAAAAATTTAAATATTTTTCATGCGAGTAGAGCAGAAAAAACAAAAGAAAAACAAATTATTGTTTTTAATGAATTAAAATTTAAATTAGATCGTGTTCCTATGATGTCTGAATGGGAACAAGAATGTAAAAAGAAAAATATACCTTGTAGATTACATTCTAAACATAGTTTTAAAAATTATAAAGAATTAAAAGAACTGGCTTCTAATTACAATCATAAAGTAGTATCGGTTGAATTTTGTGGATATGAAGATGTTTACAATGGGACAGTTGACCAATATCATAATTTTTTTGTTGGAGCATTTGAAAGTAAAACTAGAAACCATAAAAATAAATGGCAATATTTGAACAATCTGAATTGTGGAGAATTACCCTTACCGGCATATTCATCGTGCCGGTTATTGCTATTAAATCTATTCGGTTTTGTTAAAAATCCATTTACTAAAGAAGCGCATTTTGATTATGAAGAATTTTATGATAAAGTGAAAATCGCTCAAAAATTGATG
The DNA here is from genome assembly GCA_035530435.1 of Bacillota bacterium. Lineage (GTDB taxonomy): Archaea > Nanobdellota > Nanobdellia > Pacearchaeales > GW2011-AR1 > ASMP01. The sequence continues at coordinate 1,349 of DATKUW010000037.1, read as the reverse complement.
GATGATCTTATAGATCTTGAAGAAGAAGCATTAACAAAAATAATAAAAAAAATAAAAACAGATCCAGAAAAAGATGAAATAAAATTTAGAGAATTAAATTTGTGGAAAAAAATATTAGATACATGTAAAAAAGATAGAAGAACTGGAACAGGTATTACAGCATTGGGAGATACAATCGCAGCATTAAATATTGGCTATGGGACGAAAAAAGGAATAGAAACAGTTGGAAAAATTTATCAAACATTAAAATTTGCTGCTTTTGAATCTTCAGCCGACATGGCAAAAGAGATAGGACCATTCCCAATTTGGAACCATGAACAAGAAAAAGATAATCCATTTCTTAATAGAATAAAAAATGAAACAATAGAATTATCTGAAAATAATATTATTTCAGGCGAAAAAATTTGGGGTAAAATGAAAAAATATGGCAGAAGAAATATTGCTTTATTGACAACCTCTCCTGCTGGAAGTGTTTCTTTGTTAGCAAAACTTATAAATAAACATGGAACCTCATCAGGGATTGAGCCACAATACGCTCCTTTTTACACAAGAAAAAAGAAAATTAACGCACAAGATGAAGGAACAAGAGTTGATTCTATCGATCAAAATGGAGATAAATGGCAACATTTTACAATATATCCTGCCGCTATTCAAGAATGGATGGAAATAACAGGTGAAACCGATCTTGAAAAATCGCCTTGGCATAATTCTTGTGCGTTAAATTTGGATTGGGAGTCTAGACTAAAAGTTCAAGCGGCTGCTCAAAAAAATACAGACAATTCATTGTCTTCAACTGTCAACCTCCCAAAAGACACAACGGTTGAAACTGTTAAACAAATATATACTCAAGCATGGAAACTCGGCTTAAAAGGTGTAACTATTTATAGAGATGGATGTAGAACAGGAGTTCTTACAACAGAAAATCAAACAGAAAATTGTTGTGAAAATAAAATTGAAAAAAATAAAGCCCCAAAACGCCCTAAAGAATTAAAATGTGATATTCACCATACAAGCGTAAGGGGAGAAGAATATTTTGTAGTAGTAGGATTATTTGGAGAGAATAATGATCCTTATGAAGTTTTTGCTGGTAAAAATGGTAATATATCTAAAAAATATAAAAATGCTATATTAAGGAAAGCAAAAAGAGGACAATATAAATTAATATTAGATGAAGAAAATAATGTAGAAAATATTATTGATTTTGAAGACGCAGAAGAAGAAGCTATGACAAGAATGATTTCTACTAGTTTAAGGCATGGAGCAGATATCTCTTTTATTGTTCATCAATTAGAAAAAACAAAAGGAGATTTAACTTGTTTTGCCAAGTCTGTCGCTAGAACATTAAAAAA
>DATKUW010000036.1:0-2327 GCA_035530435.1 Bacillota bacterium | reverse complement strand
CACAGAAGAAGATAAAGAGAATTTATCCGAAGCAGAGTATTCCAAGAAATCTGAATTTTCCAAGGCTCTCTTAGTTGAAAAAGCATTGGAGATGGTTAAGGAAAAAAGAGCAAGAGAAATGAAGGAAGGATATTATAATTTTATTCCCATGCCTAATGGAGATGTGAAGAAAATTTATATTCCCGATTCAAGAAAAGAATTTATTGGTTCTGTGGATTATCTGAAAAGTATTCTCGCACCTGAGATTGAAGTTAATGAAAGCATGAAAGAAAAAATAAAGGAGTTTGATAAAAAGAAACTAGAATGTTTTGAGAAAAATGCCATAATAAAAAGAATTGTGGAGGGAGAAAGTGTTAATCTAACAGATGAGAGATACATTCCTGAAATGGATGATTCTCATCCTGTTTTGATGATTGGTAAAAATAGAATGGGAGAGAGGGCGACGGAACATATTGATTATAGAGTAGGATTTAATAATTACAATATCCGACGATACTGGAACGAATTGGTTGTCATCTATGACGAACTTCTTGCACAATTAAATATTTTACTTTCCTCAAAGAAAATAAATTACTTTAAACAAAAGACCGGATACTAAATGGACGAAGAAACAGAAAACAAATTTGATAATATGTTAGAAGCTGATGTTGTTGTAAAATATATTAAAGCAAGATTTTCAATTGGCAAGGGAACAAATATTTTTATTATCGGATTAAGTGGAACAGGAAAATCCTCAACCTCTCAAAGAATAGGAGAATTAGTTATTGAAGGCAGACCAAAAGAAAACTTGAAAATGTTTATCGTTGATTCTTTGTTGAAATTAATTGAAGCAATAAAACAAACTAAGCTTGGAGATATAATCGTTATTGAAGAAGTGTCTGTTTTATTTCCTTCAAGGCGTGCTATGGGTGGTGAGAATTTAGCAATTGCAAAAATCTTTGATACCATAAGAAAAAAAAAGATTTGTTTAATATCAAATTGCCCACTATGGCACAGCATGGACAAGCACATGCGATCTATGGGGGATGTATTAATCCAAACCATGAACATTAATAGAAAAAAAGAAATTGTTATCTCTAAATTTTTCAGATTACAAACAGATCCAGCGTCAGGAAAAACATACACCCACACAATGACCCGAAAAGGAATGGATGTTAATCTCATGATTACAAGAATGCCTAATTTAGAAAGATGGAATTTATATGAAGCAGAGAAAGACAAATTTGTGAATGAAATGTATGAGGAGCTTAAACAGAAACAGCTTCAGAAGGAAAGGAAGAATAAACCTAAACCTAAACCCAGCATGAGAGATTTAACTGCGAGGGAACTGGAAGTTCATACACTTTATAATATCAAGGGACTAAAACAATTTGAAATTGCTGAAAAACTCGGAATAAACTTTCAAAGAGTGAGTGCAATCATAAAAAATATAGAAAAAAAAGGGGGTTTCGCCAAGAAAACGCCTATATCCATGTAGAAGATACGCTATATTTCCCTTTAAATTCAATTAGTAAGGTTAGGATGTCTTGATGGTATGGGGAGATGAAAAGAAACAAAAATAAAACAATGGAACAAACAGACAACAAAGCAGACGATCCTATAACAATGGGGCAAAGACAACTTGATAAGAATGAATTGAGTGAGTTAGGGGATGATATCACAGAAGAAGAATGCCCTGCTCTTATTAACAGGACGGCTGAACCGACCCAGACAGACCAAGGAAACTTTGCGGAGTTTCTTTTGATTGAAGATGAGAACCAGGGATTTAAAATCCAGTTAGGAAGTAACAACCAATTGGTCAGCGATTTGTGTAGCCACGCTTTATGGCTAAAAGAAAATATCTTCAATAACAAAAGTAAGAAGAAAGAAAATAAATCGGAGAGTTATCTCGGATAATGAAAACTAAATTAGACATAGCAATTTATGCAAGGGTTTCAAAAGATGATATTGGTGAAAGGTTTCAAGATCCAAACAACCAGGTAGAACCTCTTAAAGAATTTGCTAAGAGTATGAATTGGAATATCAAATTTATTTTTGTAGATAAGAAATCAGGTGCAGATAGCAACAGACCAGAGTTCAAACGAATGTTAGCAGAAGCAAGACAGCATCACTTTGATTTATTATTGGTGTGGTCTTTAGATAGATTTAGCAGAGAACCTTTGTTAAATACTTTAAGTTATCTTGAGCAATTAAAACACCATAACATTTATTTGAAATCTTACACAGAAAACATAGACACAAGAGAGGGGGGAACTCAAGAACTAATTATGGTTATCTTAATGTGGTTAGCACAGGAAGAAAGAAATAAAATATCAAGAAGAACCAAA
>DATKUW010000035.1:0-4574 GCA_035530435.1 Bacillota bacterium | reverse complement strand
TTTGGTTCTAATATTTCATAGTGACTGTAATAAAAATGAGCTGGCCATGATGGATTAATGCTTCCACCTTTTTGTTCGTTCTCTAATTCGTAGTAAAAGCACCCAGTTATTTCATTATTAGAATAAGAAACAATAAAATTTCTTTTGAGCATATGTCCATCATCTTCAAAAGAGTCTACTTTAAAATCTGAAATTTCTTGAGCTATTTTTGTCCATCCAGCAATTTTTCCTATTTCTTTCCACTGATTTTTTGATAATATTATTTTCATATTTTGTTCCTCATGCTCCAAGGCGGCTGATCTTTTTTTTTCAAGTGCGGTCTTATTTCTTCCAAGTCTTTAATTGCTTTTTTAATTTCGTTTTTGGTTTTTCCTATATAATTTTGTTCTAGATATTTTAGTGCCAGTTTGAGACTATCATAAATATCTGCTATGTCGTCTGCTAAACTGGCTATTTTTAGAATTTTCATTTTACCATAAATTTTTTGAGTTCATTGCCGAAATCTTCTGAAACGCCTCTCTTGGATGATTTTTCTATTTTAAATTCTCTTTTGTTACTTCTTTTGGCATTTACTTCTTTTATCATTTCTCCCTCTGATTTTTCTGGCATTTTAGAATAATCAAAAGGATCTTCTCCTCTAATTCCGGGTTGTGCATTTAGGCTTTCTGTAGGATAAACCTTTCCTCTATTTGGAATGATATCTTTTTCTTCCATCGCCGCTATTTTACTATTTTGCCATTTTAAATGTTCAACTTTTTTGTCCATGGCTTTTTCTTCTTTTTCTCTTTTGAGTCTTGCGCCATTATCTTCTATGGAGTTTTTTGCCATTTTTTCTATAGCATCGGCGTCTAAAATACTATTACGACCCCTTGCTGTTTTAGGATTGGAATTTTTATAATAATCGTCGCTATTTCTTATAGATATTACAGATCCGTTCGCGGAAGGTTTATCAGACATATTAGATTGACCTTGAATTTTTTCCCAGTCATTTTTAGCATCGGCTTCTTTTATAGAATCTAGTTTGAATGCATCTATATCTATCATTGATTTTTTATCTGTTTCTGTTTTTTCCGCTATTTTTACAGAGGGAAGACTTGTTTGTTTTACTATATCGGGATTCACTGCTTTAAATTTATTCATATCCATACCAACAACCGAAGCATATTCTTTAAGTTCTGACTTGACATTATCTTTCCACTGGGTATTATAATGGTATGATTCTTTTGAGCCTGCGCATTGTTCTATTCTATCTTTTTCCATAACCATAGCCTCTTCGGTTAATTCTTTGGACATACCAACTATTCTATCAGTATCTTTTTGAGAAATCAATTCTTTGTCTAAAAAATTAGAAGCTACTTTGTTTTCTGTTACCCAAGAAGGAACGTTATTTTCTTCTGACATTCTATTTATTTTCATAATTACCTTTTATTTATTGTTTTAGCTTCTTCTGTTGCGATTTTTTGGGGCGCTACATTAGACCAACGAGGAGCGACCATCAAGAAACCCTTACTGAACGCATAAACTCCATTTTCTTCTTCTGTTTTTTTGACTTTTTTGGGTTTTATTGTTTCTGTTTCTGTTGCTTCTGTTGTTTCTGGTTGTTTTAAAATTCCTTTTTTTATTAAGAAATTATAAATATAATCAGTGGACGATTCTGATTTCATTGGTTCTTTATTTATTTTATCTTTATCTTTGTTTTTGTCTTTGTCTTTATTCTTGTCTACTTTATCTTTATCTTTACCTTTGTCTATCTTTTCTATATCTTGTTGTTCAATATTCATGGGTTCAACTTTAGGTTCTTCGTATGCTGGTTTTGTTTGCAAACTTTTATCTACTAATTCTTTCATTTTTTGTTGTGGTGTCTTTTTCTTTTCTTCATCGGTTTTGGGTCTTAATATTGTGCGTTTTTTGCCATCAGGACCAACAACTTCTTCTGGCACCATATTACTTTCTTCGACATTTTCTTTTACAGGTTCTTGTCCCTCTAAAATAACTTTCATCTTATTAAGAATATCGTCTGGAAGTTTAGGAACAGTGATATCTTTGTTTGTTATGGGATCTTTTATAACTTTTGTTTCTATTTTAGCGTTACCTTCAAGTAATGGTTTTAAAAGCGCCCTTAATTGTTCATCTTTAGCTCTACAAACAGTATTTACGCCTAGGCAATATTCATCATTTCTTACCTCTCCATCATCGCCAACATTATCTGCGTTTATTTCATGAGCTATAGCTACTAAATTACTATTAGTAAATGGCATTCCTCCGGGTATTTTGATCTTCCCGTTATTATCTAGGAAATTACCTTGTTCAATATTTTGCATGTCAATTCTCCAATGCCAATGAGCTTGAAGTGCTTGCTGCAACATATTTTTAAGTGCTCTAAAACCAGTTTCTCTACTAGCAAAATATTTCGATATATCCTTCCAGTTCAAAGAATTTATAATTTCCATAGTAGATTCCCATCCTTCTTCGGGGGTTTTGTCTGTGGGCTTTCTAAACCATGGAACCTCACCTTTCTTTTTTCTTTCCACTTCAAAATTCATTCTAAAGAATTTTTCATAAGCTTCTGGTGTATCTGGAGGCATAACTTCATGTATTTCTGGTGCTCTTGAAAATAATGCGGTGTCTATAGAGTTGACATTATTTGTAGTTATTACAAAAAACAAATCATTATCTCTCCAATTTTGTTCATTTTGAGTACTTTCGAAGAAGCTCAAAAACATATTAAGTATCTCTTTTGTTATCTCGTGGTTATTTGGGTTATTAGCCGAATCTCCTTGTTCGACCTGTCTATCTAGCTCGTCTATTAAAAACACCGTTCTTCTTCCTACTGTCATGTATTTAAACAGTCTATTACAATTTTGTTCGGTGCTACCATATAAGCCGCTTTTTTGTGAGGCAATATCAACACTACGAATTTTGAGTGCTGGTGTAAAAAGAGACGCCAAAGCTTGTGCCCATATAGACTTACCCACTCCAGGTTTTCCATAAAGCACATACACATGAGGCATATTACCAGTGGTTACTTTTATGTCTTGTTGGGCACTTTTTATTTGTTCGCTAATAGTATTCAATAAAAGTTCTTTTTCTGCATTGGCTTGTTTGGCTGCGTCATTCCTGCTTTTTTCTGGAATTTTATTAAAATCATCTATTTCTTTTTGGAGTTGTCTTATTTTTTCTTTACCTTGAGTAATAAATGTTCTGCTCTTTATTAAATCATCACTATATGTTTTTACTCTTCCTACAACTTTAGTCCAATCGGAAATCGTTCTAGTAATATAATCTTGGAATGTTACCACATGGGGCACAGCTTCTATTCCTTGAACTTTATCTGACAATGAGTTATCTATTATTTCGGTCAATCCCTTTGCTATTTTTGGCACATCAATTGATAAATAGGCACCTTCTCTTTTTACTCCTTTAAAAATGGCTTCTCTTGTGCTATTTATTGCGTCTTTTTGTCCGAGTCCTATAATAGATTCTATCATTACTATTTTTAATTCTTCGTCAAAAACTTCAGAAGAAAATTTTCCTACAATGTTTTTGTTTTGTTGTAATTTGTTATTATATTCTGGGTCTTTGGGGTCTGTTGATTCACTTAATTCATTGTATAGTTTTATTGCTAGCGATTTTTGAGCATTAGCTATAGGAGATTTCATGAGGTGTCTAACAATTATTTCGGCTTCCTTTGGATCTACTGGCGATACAGACATTGTAACTTTTTTATAAGACATTCCTTCAATGGGTTCGGGAGACACAATAACTAGGATTCTATTGCCAAATTTTTGTGTTCCGCGAGAATCGTCTCTTATTAAACCGCTATCATTTGTGTCACTAAATGCTTTTAGAATACTATTTGCGGCCTGAGACAAATGTATTTTCTGAGGTTCTTTTGGCCCTGCTTGAACAGAATTACATAATGCAGATCTTTGAAAATCGTCAAGTATAAGAACTTTATTTTGCCGATTAGACAAACGAATAAACTCTTGATAAAAAACTATCATTTTTCCTTTTGCGTTTCTTATTATTTTATCAAGAACAACATTATCTTGAGAAGAGCCATCAGGTGTAGATAGAAAATTTAAAATATCATTTTTTAAAGTTGTTAATTCTGTATTAGATGTTGTAAATTCTCTTAGTTTGGTTCTTAGGGCATCAATCATCCTTAGATATTTATTTTTTATGTTAGGATCAGAAGCTATTTTTGTTGCTGCTGTTACGGATTTGCATAACTCTTCCAGCGATTGTATTATGTCACTATCCGCTTGATCAAAGTTAATAAAGCCGTCATTGTTTCTTAAGCTACCCTTGAAAAACTTAGTAAAAGCCAAATCTCCTGCTCTTGATTTGAGAATGTCCATGTCGCTTTTTTTCATGGCCAAAAAATCATTTCTGTCTCTTCTCCATCTGTCTCTTTCTGCTTTACGTTTTTTTAAGTCTTCTGGACTAAAACTTCTGCCGCCGGGCGTTTGAGATGATTCGTCTAAAAGCGACCTATTTATTTTGCTTTTATAATCATTTATATAACTATCGTATCTTGCATTTATGGCTTCAATTTCGTCTCCTAAACGATA
>DATKUW010000034.1:0-8500 GCA_035530435.1 Bacillota bacterium | reverse complement strand
TAAAACTTTCTACAGAATTAACTCAAAAAAAATTAGATGAGCTAAGAATTGGATGGGATTTTTTAATTGATATAGATAGTAAATATCTGGATTATAGCAAAATTCTAGCAGAAATCATAGTTGGGATTTTGAAGTTTTACGGAGTTAAGAATTTTGGAATAAAATTCAGTGGAAGCAAAGGATTTCACATGATTGTACCATGGAAGGCGTTTCCTAAAGAAATAAACAAAATCATGACTTCTGATATGTTTCCTGAGTGGCCAAGAATCCTCACACAGTTTATAATGGAGATGTGTAAAAAAGATTTGATAAAAGGTATAACTGAAACCATGGATGTGGAAAAATATGGTTCTATTAGAAAATATATAAAAGGAGATGAGCAGACAGGAGACTTTGCTAAAAAAGTCATGCCTGATTTAATTCTCGTCTCTCAGAGGCACTTGTTCAGGATGCCTTATTCTCTTCATGAGAAAACAGCTTTAGCAAGCGCAGTCGTTCTTCCTGAAGAACTTAAAGATTTTCAACCAAAGGATGCAGACCCTTTGAAGATCAAAATAAGAAATTTTATGCCTGATGCAAAAGAAGGAGAGGCAACAGAATTTTTAAGAGAAGCCTTGGATTGGTACAAAAATAAAAAACCAGAAGAGACAAGAGAAAGAGAAAAGACAGAGTTTAAACCAATCCAGATATCAGAATTTTCAGAAGACATTTTACCCCCATCAATAAAAAAAATTCTGCAAGGAGTTAAAGACGGAAGAAAAAGATCTCTATTTATTCTTATAAATTTATTCAGGTCAATAGGAATAGGTAGGGATGAACTTGAAAAAATGATTTATGATTGGAATGAAAAAAATTCTGTTCCTTTAAAGAAAAGTTATATAAAATCTCAGCTTTTATGGAGTTATAGGAATAAGATAATTCTTCCTCCAAATTATGATAAAGAATATTATAGAGGAATAGGGGTAATTCCCACAGAAGAAGAACTTAGATATAAAAATCCAGTCAGTTATATCGTAAAAAAAGGAAGACAAGAAAATACACAGAATAAAACAAAGCATCAGAAAAAAAAGAAACTGGACTAAAGATAATTTTAAAAATAAGTGTTAACTTTAGATAACATGACAAAAAAGAGGATACTTGGAATATTTATTGTATTTCTAGTTCTTTTATCTTTTTCCTTATTTCAGGCTCAGGAGAATTCTACAGAAGAAAAAGTGGATGAAGCTTATTCTTGTCTCGAGGAAAAAGTGGATGGGAATTGTGATTCACTTACAACAGAAGAAAAAATTTTCTCCCTTCTTGCTATTAATGAATGCAAAACAGAACTAATTGAAGATTCTTCTAACGAGGAATGCTGGCCTTCTGAAAGTTGCAAATTAAAAACAACTTCGCAAGCGGTTCTTGCTCTTGATAATTCAAACACAGATGTTGACGAAGCACAACAATGGCTTCTTTCTCAAAAAAGAACACCTTCTGAACTCATGTGGTATCTTCAAATTGAAAGCAACGAACAAACAACATGCACAATTGATTATTCAGGATATTCAAGAACAATACAGATAACAGAAGATAAAAAAATAATTGGCGATGCAGGACAGTGTTTTTCTTCTGCACAGGATAATTATTGGTTAGAGATATCTTCTCTCTGTTATGACCAAGAGTTTAGTGTTTCTTGTGATAGTGATTTTTCTACAACCCTTTTATTTCAAAAACAAGGTTCTTCAACAATTCACGTTTTTCAAAAAACTTCTTCCTCAACATCTGGAGGGGAAATTATAGAAAAAGTTGAATCTTTTTGTTTTAGAGACGGTCAACCTGGAAGCCCTTGTAATTATGAAGGAAGCCTTTGGACAGCTCTTACTCTTAATTCTTTAGAAGAAGATATTTCTTCTTATCTCCCTTATTTAATAACTCTTGCAGAAGATAATGAAAGGTTTTTACCAGAAGCGTTTTTATATTTAATAACTAATGATCAAGAGTATTCTACAACCCTTCTTTCAAAACAGAAAAACATTGGAGGAGATTATTATTGGCAAGAATCTTTAGACAAATACTATGATACTGCTCTTGCACTTTTCCCATTTAAGCAAGAAACTCTTATTGAAAAAACAAATTCAGAGGAATGGCTTCTCGAAACCCAGGATAATAATGGTTGCTGGTTAGATAACACTAGAAATACTGCATTTATATTAGCATCTATTTGGCCTAGAGATTTTACAGGAAGTGGCGACGACGACGAAGATTTTTTAGATTGCTCATCTAGTGGAAATTATTGTGTAAATCAAGAAAGCTGTCAAGGTCAGGTTCTTTCAGATTATTATTGTGCAGGTATATTAAATGAATGTTGCACCCTTGCTCCAGAACAACAAACATGTAATGAAAAAGGCGGAATAGTTTGTTCTTCTAGTCAAATATGTAGTGGAGGGGATTTTGTAAGTGCTGCTGAGACTAATTATTGTTGTGTTAATGATGGGTCTTGTCAAGAAGGACCAATATCAGTTATTTCTGAATGTGAAGAACAAGGAGGAACTTGTAAAACCTCTTGTTTTAGTGATGAACAAGAATTATTTTATGAGTGCGAATTTTCAGGAGATGCTTGTTGTATTTTTAAAACAGAGAGAAAATCATCTTCCTGGATTTGGATTTTACTGATTTTAATTATACTGGTGGTTGTAGGAATAATCTTTAGAGATAAATTAAGAAGTTTTTGGTTTAAGACAAAATCAAAATTCAAAAAGTCTAAACCAGGGCCAAGACCTGGAAGACCTGGATATGGGCCAAGACCTCCTCCAGGAAGACCAATAGGTCCGCCACATCATCCTATAAGAAGACCAATGCAAGAGAGAAGAATTCTTCCTTCAATACAACAACCTATAATGCCAGGAAGATCACCTTCAAAATCACAAAAAGAACTGGATGATGTTCTTAGAAAATTAAAAGAAATGGGAAAATAGAATAATGAAAAAACTCATCATTATTTTAATTCTTTTTTTGATATTCCCCCTTGTTTCTTCAGTTGAATTTGATATGAAAACAGAGTTTGACCAAGGAGAAACTTTATTAGCAGTGATTTCAGGAAATTTTTTAGATCAGATAAATGAAGACAACGTCTTTTTTTATAGGGAGCATGTAAGAATTCCTGTAGTTTATGATGTGGGAAAAATAAATGAGGATTTCTATATTTATGCAATGTTGACAGGAAAAGTCCAAGGAAATTATTCTGTTAGAGTAGAAGATGTAAGATATATGAGTGGGACTGAAACAATAGATGAAGACATTGTAAAAAATTTCACAATTACAGAAAACACTGCGGATTTTTCTCTAAATCCTGGATTTGTGATTACTTCAGGGGATTTTTTTCTTGAAGTACAGAATTTGAAAGATCAAAAAATAACAATTCAGATAGATACGCCAAGAGTTTTTATATCAGCAAATTCCCTGGAACTTAAGTCTGGGGAAATAAAGAAAATAAATTTCGAGTTAGATACAGAAAGCCAGGCTTTTGAAGAAATTAATCTAGATTCTGGAAATACAGATTATTCTATTCCTGTTTTTGTTAATTTTCTAAACTTAACAGAAGAAGAGGAAGAATTGGAATTTAAATTTGAACCAAACGTTGTTGAGGTTTCAATGGCTACAGATTCTGATACAAAAAGAATAATTTATATTTTGAATACTGGCAGTGTAGATGTAGAAGATATTTCCTTTTCTGTTTCACCACTTTTAGAACCTTATGTGGAAATCTCTCCCGAAACAATAAACGATTTAGACGAAGATGGTAATGAGAAAATAGAGATAGATATTATATCAGATATCGAGCCAGCTATTTTAGAAGGAACAATAATAGCGACTTCAGGGAATTTTTCAACTTCTATGACATTAATTTTAGATTTTATAGAGGATTATGTTCCTGAAATCGGAGAAGAAAACGAAAGCAGTGGAATTTTAACAACATGCATACAGCTTGAAGGATTAATCTGCGAAGATACAGAGACATGCACTGGAGGAACAGCACCAACAAAAGACGGTATATGTTGCCTTGCACAATGTGAAGAGGCAGTAAAAAAAAGTTCAACAGGAAAAACCATAGGTTGGATAATTGTTATTGCTGTTGTTTTATTTTTATTCTGGTCTTTCAGAAAATATAAAAAAGTAAGGCCAAAAGTTGATTTGCTTAAGATTGGTAGAAAAAAGAAATAGTTACTTTTTACTCTTTTTCTTTGGCTTTGATTTCTTCTTAGATTTTTTTGCTGATTTTTTCTTTATCTCTTCAGGTTGCTGTGGAATCTGTGCTTGCGGAAATAATTCATTTAAATCTCCCCCGAGTTCCTGAATTTTATTTAAAAGAATTTGCTTTTCTACCTGCATTATTCTTGCTATCTCATCATATCCGTGAAGTCTTCTCACAAGTTCATTAAGAATTTCATTAAATCCATTATTTGAAAGAGCAAGTATTTCAGGAGAGATAATTTCAATATGTGCAGGCATGTATTTGAACATTAAAACAGCCAGATACAAAATTTCTTCAACTTCAATTTCAACTTCTGCAAAAGTTGTGTAAAAATCTTTTTGCTCTTTCATTACTATTGGTTCTTTTATCTGCTTAGATTTTACCACAACACCTTTTTCTTTTTCTATCCCCTCTATTAATTCTTTCAGGCTTTCTACAAGGTGTTCTGGTGGTCTTCCTATGATCTCAAGAATTATCACAGCATTAATATTTAGTTTATCTGAACTCATTTTTGTATTTTCTATTTTTTATAAGGAACAAGATTCCAATAAAAATGCAAAAAGCTACAAAACCGTAAAGAGCGTAGTTTTTGCTTGTTTCTTTCTTATTTTCTTCGGTTTTTATAACTTGCGGATTCAAATTTATTGTTTGCAATTCTAAGGGTGTTGTTTCTTTTGGAAGGGGTTCTTCAGCTTCTTCTTCATTCTCTTCTATTTTAATTTCTTCTTCAGGTTCTTCATCTTCTTTAATATCATCGACACATGCCAGCTCTTGCGCTTTTATCGCACTTAAATAAACTTCTCCTATTCCATTTATTCTTATCATATCATCAACAGAATCAAAAGGTCTGAGAGCAATTATTTGTTCTGCTCTTGCAACACCAATATATATAATTTGATCTAATTCTTCTATTGAAGCAGTGTTTATGTCAATTTGCCCTTTATCACAAGATGCTGAGATATTTACCAATAAAAAGACAAATATTGTTAATATGATCAAGACCCTTGTCATAGAATTATTAGACTAATAATCATTATAAGATTTATCGTGGTAAATTATCTAAAAAATTCAGAGAATTTTTTCCCTTTCTTTTTTGCATCTTCCAAAGTGGTCATGTAATTTTTTCCAGAATCTCTAAGATCTTTTGGATTTAGAAACAACCATTCTTCCCTGCTAAATCTTAAAGCTATCACAGGTTTTAATTCAATGATGCTTGCAAATACAAGGAATTTATTCATCTGTTCTTTTGAGATGTATTTATAGGGTTTTTTACTTGATTTAACTTCAATGCAATATTTTTTCCCTTTTTTACCTGCAATTAAATCACAATCTGCATTTTCCATTGTTCCGCTTCCAGCAGCCCGAATAGCTCTATAACCATTATCAACAAAAAGCTGGAACAATTCTCTTTCAACATTCGCCCCTTTTGATTTGTTCTTTGGCATGTTCAATTATAAAAGATGAATCTAAATATTTAAAGTTAAGGTAATTTATTTAAGTGGTATTTCCTTTATTTATTTGTGAAAAAGAGCCTGATTTTTTTAATTATAGGAATAGTAATTATTCTAGGTGTTGTTGGATATTTTTATTTTGGTGGAGGAGGTGAAGAAGGAACAGTTGAAGTAGAATATAAGGGTGTCTGGATGCCTGCTTTAGGTGCTTCTACATTGTTTCCTGAAAATTATTTTCCAGAAGACATGCTTCCAGAAGGATATAATATGTCTATAATGGAGCCAGTCTTTGCTGATTTTGATAAAGCAGAACAAGCAGGGATTAACACTTTTGCTTTTCAAATTGGTTATTGGGTTGATGAGAATGGGGAAATAAGTATACTTCCTGGAACAAAAGAGTTTTTTGCTGATTTTATTGAAAGAGCACATGCAAGAGGTTTTAAAATTTGGTTAAATCCTGAAATCCTCCATAGAGTTGACAGTGGAGGGCCAAGTGAGATGAGGATTATACCTGAAGAATGGATTGAAAATACAGATTTACTTGAAAATTATGAATTAGCTATTATTGAAACAGCTAAGTTTGCAGAAGAATATGATGTTGAAATCTTTTCTCCATCAAGTGAAATGTATGTTAATTTTGATTTTGAAAAACCTGGTCGGGAAATAAGCAAGAAATTGTTGATAGATATCAAACCTGAAATAGACGCTGTTTACAGTGGTAAGATTTGCCTAAGAGGTGAGTGGCCAAATGATGATTTTTTATCTTATTACTCTTGTTTTGGTGTACCTGTAAATATGGTAAAAAATGAAGAAGAAAAACAAAAACTTATAGAGCATATGGAATTTCAAATGAATCGTGAAGAAGAAATAGAATTAATGGTGGGAGAACTTTACGAAGGACATGACTGGCAAAGCATGTCTCCAGAAGAGAAAAAAAGAGGTTTTGAGACATCTCTTGAAATTGTAGAAGGCAAAGTTAGTGGTATTTTTATTTTAGATACTGGAAGACTTACTCAACTTTTCCCTGAAAGTTTTGAAGATACAATTAAAGAGTTTTATGAATGGTTTGGATAAGAAAATGAAAAAAATATTAATTATCATAATTATTGGAGTAATGATTATTTTAGCCATTGGAGGATATTTTTATTTTGGTGGAGATAGAGAGCAAGAATCTGACATAGAAGATGGACAAGAAATATTGCTAGAAGGTGAAGAATGGTTTCAAACAGGAAATGCACAGGATATAATTCAACTACAGCACATAAGATCACCAGAACTAGAAAACAACAGAATGGGAGACATGGTCACATTACAACCCCAAGTTCATAAAGAGGAGCCTGATTCTTTCGCTAATCGTATTAGTGATGCAGGATTAAAATGGATGCGTATTAGTATTGATACTTTTGATTTGCCTGAAGTTGAAAACCCTGGATTGCATTCTGAATACAATATCTATCCAGAACAAGATGCAGCAATAACAGCTCTGAATAATAATGGAATAAAACCTATGTATGTTTTAGTATTTTGGGATGAAGAAATCCAATCTAGTAAAGGTTACTCAAGATTTAAAACAGAAGAAGAAATACAAGATTTCCTTGATTATGTTCAATTTATTGTAGGTCATTTTAAAGACAAAATAGAATATTATGAAATATTAAATGAGCCAAATGCCAGGGAGGGAACTCAGCAATATGTAGAATCAGATGATTACATAACTGTGGCTAGACGCGTCATTCCAATAATCAGGCAAGAGGATCCAGAAGCAAAAATAGTTGTTGGAGCTATTACTCCATTATATGAACCAAGTGCTAAAGAATATTTTTTTAATATATTAAGCTCAGATATAATGCCTTTAGTAGATGGTGTTTCTTTTCATGGTATAGGTCCAAGAACATCACCAGAATATGAAGCAGATGATTATTATGGCTATCCAGCTTTATTACAAGAAATTAAAGATACAGCTTCTTCTCATGGTTTTACAGGAGAGTATATCGCTGCAGAACTGCATTATCGTACTGAAGAAACCTATCACGAACATGAACCTTGGGTGCATAGTAATATAGAAGTAGCAAAATATATGGCTCGTGGCATTATAATTCAATCAGGCATGGATTTTACTACAGGAACTGCATCATGTCTGGAGTGTTCTCCTACAATGGAGGTTCTTAGAGGCATGGCAACAATAATGGCAGGAGCAACTCCAACAAACCTGCAAGTACAAATACAAAGCCAAGCAACAAACATCGAATATTACACTTTCTCTTTGTCAAA
Organism: Bacillota bacterium; assembly: GCA_035530435.1. Lineage (GTDB taxonomy): Archaea > Nanobdellota > Nanobdellia > Pacearchaeales > GW2011-AR1 > ASMP01. The sequence goes on along the minus strand of DATKUW010000034.1, from coordinate 547 downwards.
TGGAGATAAATTAATTGCATTATGGACAGATGGAACAGCAGTTGATGATGATGCAGGTGTAAGTGCTGATTTAATTATTAATGATATTAGTTCTGAAGAAGTAATTGGAATTGATGTTCTTGAAAGTTATCAGCAATCTATAACAACAAGTAATGAAAATGGAAATTTAGTTATTAATGATTTAATTGTTAGGGATTATCCTTTGGTAATTAAGATAAAATGAAAAAGAATAGTGTAAATCCCCCAGCATAAATTTTAATCTTTACAAATCTCTTGCCTGGAGTGTTTTTCTTTTGTTTGCCTTTGCCCTTTTTATAGCATCTTGTAAAATTTCTTCTGTTTTTCTTTCCAAAGCTATTCCAACTTCGTCTGCAATGCTCGAGATTGCGTTTTCCTTGTCAAGGTATTTCACCACCTTTCTTATATTACTTTTTACAATTAGTGCCATTTTTCCCTATTTTATTTTTTAACTAACCAAGTTTGAATAACTATGAAGATAATTGCGATAAAACCAATTATTCCTTTAACAGAAAGAAACACATAATGT
>DATKUW010000033.1:0-4650 GCA_035530435.1 Bacillota bacterium | reverse complement strand
TAAACATTCTAGTTTTCCATGTTCTAAAGGAAGTCCTTCTCCATGTCTTAATGCGATTTCTCCAGAGATAGTTTTGGACTCTTTTAAGGTTCTGGAGAAAGAAGTTAATCAAGGTTAATGGTTTAATGAACTAAAAAATTTAAGTTTTTAATTTTACATACAAAATAGGTTAAGCGAGTTTAATATTTTAGTAATATATTTAAAACATTTTTTTACAGTTAATCGTTGCTTAGTGTTTAACATAAATTTTTAAAAAAGAGAGATAAAAAATGAAAAATTCTGAATATAAAATTTCTATCATCGTCGTAGCCTACGATCAACCTGAATTATTAAAAAATAATTTAGTCAGCTTGGTGGAAAATACGAGTTATAAAAACTTCGAAATTATCATTTCGCATAACAGAACTAATGCGTCTATAGAAGGCAAAATAAAAGAAGTTTATATATACTTAAATAACTTATATCCTAAAATTTTTTCGTATGTTTTAAACAATAAAAATTTAAAATTTGGACCGGGAATCATGGAAGGATTTAAACTTTCTACTGGAGAACTTATTTGCGTCTTAAACGATGACACATTTTTTCCTCCAGAATATTCAGACTGGCTAGAAAAACTTGTCAATTTCGTGAACGAAGATTTATATATCGCGACTCTGACTCCGAGCATGTATCACAAGAGCCACACGGTCTACTGGATAGGAAAGAAGAACCCTGCAAAACCCTTACATGATTTCCTTCACGTAAAAGAAAATCACCCAAGTCTTCCAATAGAACCTTACGAAGTTTGTTATAATAACATGGCGTGTTGTTTGATAAGAAAAGAATTAATTGAAGAATTTCCTATCGGAAGTGATTATGCACATTACGGATCTGACTCAGGTTTTTGCAATCGGGTTAAAGCAAAATATCCAAAGATGAAACACATGATTCTTCCAGAAGCAAAGATTATTCATTTCAACTCTTACGAAAAAAGAAATTTATTCACAAAGTGAAAGATGATGAAAAATAATACAACTTCAAAACTTTTTTCTAAAAACTCATACGCTCCTATCAAGATCAAGATATTATCTTGTTTGACTCTTTGTTCTTCTGATTCTTTATTATCTTTTATTTCTTATTATTCTTTATCTTTTATTATTCTTTATCTTTTAATACGTAACAATTCTTTAAAAAGAAGAGAAAGAACTCTTTTTAAAAGAATTGTTACATCGGAACGTCAGGACGTCGGAATTGCGCTTAAACCGCTTCGTAGTATGAGTTTTGCAACACCAAGGGCACTTTTTGGGATCACGAACACAAACGAAAGAACCTTCTATCAAATATGACTTTTGAAACAAAAACTTACTTCATTTTTAGTTATTTTTTAACGGCCCATAAGCTTCAGGAAGGAACGATATGCGAATAAGTGGTAAATTTTTGTTCATAAACAGTAAGAAATATGAAATCATTGTAAAACGACGACATTGAAGAGGAAGAATTTCATTCCTCGTGAGGGATTTAGAGACTGGAAGAGTAAAATCATTCGTAAAGACAGCAACACCCGTATCTTCCAGTCAAACAAAATCTAAAACTTGTTCATCTGGCAAAAAGTAGGCGCAACATGCCCCATAAGACCGGAAATAAGAGCCTCAATAGCTACGTAGAACGTTCTAAAAACAAAAAAGGTATGTTGGTGTGGATAGCCTAAATTTAATAAGTAAATTATCAGGAAAAGATAGACGGTGGTGTTTTAAGAAAAGGGTATAACAAAACAGCAAATTTGCAAAACAACAAAGGAGAAACCCAATGCAAGATGAAAAAATTCTGACATGGATTAGTGGAAATCTGTTAAAACTGGAAAAATTTTCCCAAGATGTAATTCTTTTTGTTGGAATAGAACCCGTAGGACATGTTATTCCAGAAGAATTTTATAAAAACTTTCCAGAAAATCTCGTTAAACCATTTTCAACAACTGAGATTCTTGAAATCAAAAAGAAATCTGCTTCTAGATCATTTCCAGGCGGAATGATTATTTCTGGAGAGATGATGAAGAGAATTGATCTTTCCAGAAAACCCGTAGAAGTAAAAATACCAGAATCTATCCCAGAAGTAAAACCGCCAGAACCTATTCCAGAACCAATTCAACCAGAGCCAGAGCCAGAACCTGAGATAAAACCCGAGCCTGAACCTGAGCCAAGATTTTCAGGTAAGTTTACAGGAGATAATAAATTTTCTAAAAATTATTCATTCCAGAAAGAAGAAAGAGAAGAAATTCCATTTCCTCGCCTGCAAGAAGATAAAAACAAAAAGAAAAAGAAAATATTTAAGAAAAAAGAAAAAATTGATTCCGGAACACAAGCTTTCTTTAGTTGATGGATGATGAAACTGAATCCAACCAGATTAAAGGCGGAACTGCTTCTGGAAGACTTAGACAAAAATGCTTTTTTTGATTGTTTTTATTATGACAAATGTCTATATGAAGCTGCTATCGAGAATTGGAAAGGGTTCAGTTGTTCCAGGTGCTATGGCTTTAAAAAATTCAAAAAAGAAGAAATGAAAAATCTTTTAAAAATAGATGAATTAGTTTTTGCTTGAGGGACTAATGATGAAATTTCTTTCATTGTTTTATCGAATGTCTTTGGTTTTTTTATTAATAGTTATTGTCATTCTTCTCTTTAAGATAGAAGTTCATCTTTCCAATATTCAACTTGATTTATCAAAAAGAGTAACCGAACCGATAAATATCAAATACGCTAATTTTTATGGAATAGACAAAATTAAGGTTAAAGATGATACCAAGCCAAAACGATAAAGTCCTTCCAGAAATTTACAAAAAATCTTTTATCAAAAAAGAATTAAATTTTGATATGTTTCTGGCCCAATGTGTTGAACGAATTGATATGTCTTCAGTAGAAAATATTAAAAGGATCAGAGAAGAATTAAAGACAGAACTTTTAACTATAGACATTCAATCCAAGAAAGAGATTTCAAATAAAATAAAATATTTCCTCAGAGAAAAAAGGAGAATAGTCACAAAAGCATTAGCGCACACAAAGGAAAGACTTAGATTAATAAATCTAGTTGTTTGTAATTCTGTAAGCTTAAATACAGCCGAGAGATTCTTCAGAACAGCAGCACAGATTCTTCCAGCAGCAGATTTTCAAAATATTTTAGGAAAGTGTATGACCGAAGAATCTATTGAGAATGATAAACTTGGATTCATCAAAGAGTTCATGAAAGATCTTAATATCGGAAATAGATAAGCTTGCAAAATTAACGAAAGTGTTATAGTACATTATAACAGCATACGCCAATTGAAAATTGTTGGCAACTGCTTTCCTCCGTGTGCCTCTATTGGTTTTTACTTACCTGGACCAGTAGAGGCATTTCCATTTTTGATAGAGTGCCGAGAGATAGATGACAAATCCTTTAAAAATAATTGTTAACCCCACTAAAGGCCAAATTCTAAACTGTCCTAAAGATATTTCTGATAAACTTTTTGACCTCTGCTCTTACCAATTTTTTAACTATCAATATTCGCAAGCTTACATAGATGGTTATTGGGATGGCTATGTTAGAAAGTTTTCTAAAATCACAAAGTCTTTTCCAGCCGGATTATTATTTAAAATTCTTAGTTTTTTAAAGAAAGAAAAAGCTGAATTTAAAGTAGTTGATTCCAGAAGAGAATTAGATTGGGAAGAAAATACGGTTATCAAAAACATAAATAATTTCAAATTTACTCTTAGGCCATATCAAATAGATGGAGTAATGGCTGGATTAAAATTTCCATATATGGTATTTTGGTGGGCAACTTCTTCTGGAAAGACTGTTTTATTTTCTGCTTTAATTTCTGCTTTAAAGGCAAAAACCTTTAAGAAGACATTGATTCTCGTAGCTAATAAAGATTTAGCCAGTCAACATAGAGAAGAAATTGGCAGTATGCTTGAAGAGAAAATTGGCGTAATAGAAGAAGGAAAATTTAATCCCAGACAAATAACTGTTGCAGTCATTAACACTCTTTGGCAAAAAGCAATTAAGAAAAAAGATAAGCAAGTCCTAAAGTATTTATCCAATGTAGATCACCTTATTTTGGACGAATGTCACAGGATCATAGATAGTAAAATGTTTAAAAACACTATAGCACAGTGTAAAAACACCATAGCGAGACATGGTTTTTCTGGTTCACCCTATTCTCTTACCAGTGACGATATCGAATTAGAGTGCCTAACTGGTCCTCCTCTTTCTAAGGTAACTATGTCTCAATTAATTAGAGAAGGATGGACTTCTCGTCCAGAAATCTTTATGATTAAATTTCCTTGTGAAAAAAAAGTTTCTGGTGGAAATCATCATCAAGTTTATTCTTCTGGCATAGTTGAAAATAAAATTAGAAATGAAATTATCTTATCTATTGTTTTAGAAGAATATTCTCTTGGAAATTTTATTCTAGTTTTGGTTAAGTCCATAAAGCACGGAATAGATCTTAAGAAAATGTTTATTAAAGAAGAAATTTTTTCTGAAGATTTTGCATATATCCATGGGTCGACTAATAAAGATCTTAGAAGTAAAGTAAGAGAACAATTTAAGAAAAAGAATCTTAAAATTGTTATCGCTAGTCAGATTTGGAATGAAGGAATAGATATTCCAGCAATAGATGATTTAATTAAAGCAGAC
>DATKUW010000032.1:0-8598 GCA_035530435.1 Bacillota bacterium | reverse complement strand
AACGCAATAGAACTAGATGATGTTTCAGCCGATGTGGATGAAACCTTCTGTTCCTCTCTTTCTCTTTGTTTCCTGAATTTTTCAGCAAGATCAAGTACATCTCCTCCTTTCTTACCAAATCCAAATAAGCCCATTATACACCAAAGAAGCCTCTATTTTTAAATTTAGTTATAATGGATTTGAAAATATCTCTATACTAAATTATCCCAAAGAAACATTTTTTAAACATCCAATCTTATTTAAAGAGTAAAGAGATTATATAAGCGAAAAATGGCAGAAACGATTGCACAACTAATAGGAAAAGTAAATCCAAAACTCTATGCAGATGAAGGGGCAGGGCTACTAAAAAAATATAGTTCTATCGAAGGAATCCCTTCTGAAGAAGTTAAACCCAAAGCTATAAGATATACTGTTAAAGACGGGATTTTTAATTTAAATGATACTGGAACAGAGGCCTCACATTCCCTCGTTTACGATTCTAGCTCAGAAACACTAGAACCTGTTTATTTTTTTATCCTTGATTTGATGAATGATTTTGGACTTGAAACAGAAAAACTAATCGATAACTTTACATCTTCTCCTGGTTCAGGACATTTCGCAGAATTAGGGCAAAGGGCAACGATAATGCAACAGCAAGGAACAAAAATTCTCGCAGATATAAATAATGTTATAAAAAGTGTACTGAATATCATCTATGACTTAAAAGAATTCAGAATAAGACTCTACCAGTATGATGATTTGAAAACAGATAAAAAAGAATCAGCGCTTCTCTCACTAAAACAAATCTGGTTGGACAAGGTTGACATAAATAAAGGAAATTCAAGTATAAAAGCCATGGCTTTAGGCCAGGCAGGATTTCAAACCCTCATAGATGCTTTTCTTTTTGTCAAGAACGATAAAGATGTAGAAAAAATTGATTTAAATGACAGGGTTAAAAGAATCTTAAGAGGAAGAGTGCTTGAATTTAATCACTGGCTTGGAGAATCTGAAAAAGAATTAAGAAAAAGATATGAGATTGAAAGGACATATTTGAAAACCCAGGTTAATTCTCTAAAGCTTTATTCAAGATGGGCAAAACCTTATCTTAAAGCAGCAAAAGAATTGGAAATGAAAGAAAGAGGAAGAGAACCTGCCCTTGTCAAAACTTTCAACACAATTATTCTTGAATTAACTCTGCTCGGTAAGAAAAAAATTGATGTGAAAGAAGAAGCAATTTCAGGAAACCTTCCAAAAGAATTTGAAAAAACCTATTTGAAGAACAAAGAGTATTATAGCTGTGTTCTTGTTAATTTTAAATTCCGTGGAATTCCACAAAAAATAAGTCAGCAATCACATTTTGCTTTTGGAGGCAGAGCAGAAATCTCATTCAAAGCTTATGTTCTCAACGAAGATGAATTAAAAAAACTCAATGAAATACTCGAGGATTCTGATATTAACGATGCATTGAGATTAATAGAGGGAGCAACAGGTGAAAGTCTTGAACAACTTCAAGAAGAAATTGATTTTTTTCTAAAAGAAGCAAATGAAGACGAACAGAAAATGCAAAAAGATACATCAAATCCTTTTAGAGCACTTATCGGAGGATACAAAGGAAAACCAGCAAAAGTAAAACCAAAAATTTCTGTTTCTATGCCTCCTGAAAGAACCATAATTAGGTCAGAAAGCTTTGCTGAAAAAAACCACATAAGACCTCTTGCGGGCGAAGTAGCAAAAGACTTAGCATTCAAATTTTTTGATATCTACAAAAAAGCCCACGGCATGCCAAGTTATACTTGATAACAAATTTTCTATGCGTCGTTTCTTTTTTCTTGGTTTCTTTCATATATTTCAGAAAAGCGTCTGCCATCAGGGGTTTGTTTTTCTACTTGTTCCAATAATTCACGTAAAGAATAATTTCTACTTCCTATCCAAGTATCTTTAGAATCTATATCTTCTCTAGACAAAATATATACCCTTATTTTTTCAATTGTTGATTTTTTTATTTCGTCGTTTCGTTTCATAATAAAGATATTATAATTAATCTTATAAACTTTTATATCCTTAAAAAATATGTTTCTAAATAGAAGTTTTTTGAATACATCAAATTTATATATTTCTCGTACTTGTTTTATTCATGCCTAAAAAATCAAAAAAAGATGAAATACTTGAAGAATTAGCTGAAAAATTAAAAGAAAACAAAACTAAAAAATCTTCTGAAGAAAAAGAAAATGAAGGAGATGACTCTGAAAAATCAGAACTTGAAGAAAATGTTGATTTAAATGCCTTGGAACTCGACCAATTCATACAGCCAATGCATTTTGAGAACATAAAAGCACCTATTCTTGAGAGAATTGCTGGTTCTCAGCCAGGACCAATTTTTGTCGGGGGAATTTCCAGGGCACCACAAACAATTTCTGGAGAGGAAGAAAAATCAAATGAAGTCAAATATGTTCCTGGACAAGAAGAAAATAACGAGCCAAAATATACAGAATCCTCTTCAAGAATTTCAACAGAACCAGAAAGAGCAGACTTCTCAAAAATAGGAAGAGAAACAGCCCAATTGAATCAACCACAAGAAACATTTTTCATGCACCCAGGATTCCAATCCCAAACCGATTCTTCAGAATCCAGACGGCAATGGAAAGCTGAACAAGTTGATATTACAAGGGCAGGAAGAGAAAACCCACTTGACAGACAAGAAACAAAATACGAAAAATACAAACCAAAATCTCCGAAAAGCCATTAAGAATCGTGTAAAGGAGCAAACTATTTAAACAAAATTTCCATTATTTTTTAATAAAAGAGGGTAAAAAAACAAATGGCCGAATATAAAAAAGGTGGCTATAAAATTTCAGATATCTATCAAGGAGGGTATTCTAGTTTAAATCCATCAAACAGCTATATAACTACAGGAAGTCTCGGAATGACGACAGACCCAAGAGTAGCAAATGTTTTGCAAGAGGTTTCGACCAAACTCTCTACAGGAGTTAAACAAATCGAAATTACTGCTGTGTCTCCTGAAGTTTTTGATTCTATGCCAAAACAGCAACTTAAAGAAGTTAATAGGCTTGCAAAACTAACTGGAATAGATGTGTCGTTACACGGACCTGTTATTAATATTTCTGGAATAAATCAGCAAGGATTTAGTGAATCAGAAAGGGAAGCTGCAGAGAGAAGAGTCACTGATACTCTTTTAAGAGCAAAAGAATTAAATCCAGAAGGAAATATTCCTGTTACCTTTCATTCTTCAGAGGGAATCCCTGGTTCACAACTTCTTCCACCATCTAAGAGAAAAGAAAAAGAAGAATATCAAAGAATCATTGCAGTAAATAGGGAAAGTGGAAAATTGGCTGCTCTAGAGCCTGAGATAAAGTATTATCCTGGTGAAAAAATAGAAGAAAAAAACTTCACTCCAGAAAAAAGAATTAAAATTTTAAATGACTCTGAATGGGACAACTCTCTTAACCAGGTTTTCTTTAATCAGGAAAGAGCAAAGGAAATTCTTGGAAAAAACCAAGTTCAGATTCAGCACATTCTTAAAGAGCTAAATCAAATGCAAGAGACACAAGGAAAAATTGACCCACGGGTATTTAGTCCTGAACAAATACAGGCATATAATAATCTAACAACAGCTCAAAATTATCTTCAGGATGTTCGTCAACAGGTAAATGACTTTTTCAGCAAAGCATATGAATTTGGAGACGAGCGTCAGAAAGAAATTTTAAAAGCATATTCAGAGGACTTCAGAAAAAAAATTGAGGGTAAAAATATAAATCCTTTTGCCCAAGCAGAAGCCCTACAAGAGCTGATTAATCAAATGAGATCTCAAAAACTAAATGTTACGCCAAATATGTGGGTTCCAATTGAAGAGTTTTCTATTGGAAAATCTGCTCAAACATTTGGAAATGCTGCTTTTGAATCTTATAAAAAATTTGGAGAACAAGCCCCTTTATTAGTTATTGAAAATCCCCCTGCAGGATTTGCACTTAGTACTGGAGAAGATATTAAGAATGTTGTTGAAGCGTCACGAAAACAATTTATAGAACAAGCAAAAAAAGAGGGAATTTCAGAATCCCAAGCAAAAAAAGAAGCTGAAAAACTTATTGGGGCAACATGGGATGTTGGCCATATCAATATGTTGAGGAAACATGGCTATAGTGAGGAAGAAATTGTAGGGGAAACAAAAAAAATTGCTCCTTATGTAAAGCATATTCATCTTTCAGATAATTTTGGATTTGAGCACACAGAACTTCCAATGGGAATGGGAAACGTGCCTCTTAAAAAAATGATGGAAAAACTTGGAGAAAAAGGAGTTGAGTCAAAAAAAATTATTGAAGCAGCGCATTGGTGGCAGCACTTTAAAACTCCGCCTTTCCAAGAAGTTTTGGAAGGTGTTGGTTCTCCTGTTTATTCAATGAAAATGGCTCCTTATTGGAATCAAACTACAGGACTTCAAGAAGGATATTTTTCAGGCTATGGGCAAACACTTCCACAGATAAATTATGAAACTTTTGGTGCAGGTTTTTCACAGCTTCCTCAAGAACTCGGAGGACAAATGCCTGGGGCAAGAGGGAACAGAATGTCTGGCAGACCAATGGAATAATTCAGTAAATTTAAAAAGTATATTCAATAATATATATTGTAACATATAAAAAAGAGGGATAATGGCAAAAAAATCAAAAAAGGAATCTAAAAAAAGGCCAAAGAAATCCAAAACCAATAAGGATTTTCCAATTCTGAAGCTTAAAAAAGAAACAGATATAGCAATGGATTTTGCTACAAAGGCCTATAAAAAATTTGACAAGATTATAAAATCAATTATTCTTTTCGGTTCAGCTGTAAAACAAACAAACGTAACTGGCTCTGATATTGATATCATAATTATCATTGATGACGTAAGTGTTAATTGGGATCAAGAGCTTATAGCATGGTACAGAGAAGAGCTTGAAAAATTGGTGAAAAGTAATCCTTATCAGAGCACCCTCCACATCAATACCATAAAATTAAGCACATGGTGGGAAGATTTAATGAAAGGAGATCCTGTTATACTGAATATTCTAAGATATGGGGAAGCAATGATTGATTTTGGAGGATTTTTTAATCCATTGAAATATCTCTTAATTAAAGGAAAAATCAGGTCAACCCCTGAAGCAATTTATTCTGCCTTGCAAAGAGCACCCTTGCATATTGCGAGAAGCAAGATAGCAGAGTTAAATGCAATTGATGGATTGTTCTGGTCTATGGTTGATGCAGCTCATGCATCCCTTATTGCTATAAATATCTCTCCTGCCTCCCCAGAGCACGTGCCTGCAGATTTAAAAGAAAATTTTGTTAATGCAGGAAAACTCAAAATGAAGTATGTGGTTTGGTATCGTGACTTGCTCGTCCTTCATAAAAAGATTGCTCATGGTGAAGTTAAAAATCTGAAAGGTGTTGAGATTGATGCCTGGCAAGAACGTGCAGAAGAATTCTTAGAAGTTATGGCTAATTTAGTTAAGAATTTAATTGAGTGAAGAAGTGATTAAATATTAAAATTATTTATTTTTTAAGAAATTTACAATATCCTCTAAATTTGCACCTTCCCTTTGAAGTTCAATAATTTCATTGTGTAAATTTTTCCTTATTTTAAATTCTTCTTCAAATGTAATCTTTCCATCATTATTCATATCTGCATTTTGAGTCATTGCTTGATTATAAGCTCTGAAAAATCCTGATTTATAACCTTCCACAGTCTTAACACATAATGGTAACATAAAGGATATAGTTACAAAAGTATATAATGTACCTTCAAGAATATTTCCAAGATACTCTTTTATTCCAGCCATTTTATTCTTTCTTCTCTTTTGGCTTGTATTTCTCTGCTATCATTTGGCCTAATTGATTGAAATCAGAAAAATAATCGCAAGTGCTTAGAGATACTCCCCTGTTATATGCCTCACTCAAGAGACCATAAACCTGAAGTGCATCTTTTTCTTTTTCACTTAATACACTAGTTGGATCTATCTGTGTACCTTCTCTTACTGCTTTAAGTTGGGCTTCTTGCATTTTCATCTGTAATTCAGATTGAACATAATCTCCAAGTTCTTTAGGCACTTCAAAGTCATAATTATGATTACCTGCAATACTCTTAACAATTTCTCCTAAATCTCTAAGAGGCAATACTGTTTTTCTTCCTTCAAGCTGTTTAATTATTGCTAAAGAAACATCTCCATCATTAATTGAAGGGAAACCAGCAACACAATACTTATCAAATTCGCTTTTCTTTTGGTCTTGTAAGCCTTTTCTAGTCTCTTGCACTTCCGGGGTATTCATATACCCAGAATAACCATTTTCTGCTCCACTAACAGCTAATTGACCATACAATGCTTGATTTTTTATAATTTGATTACTACCAAGAACTCCTTGTAAAGCTATATTTTCTAAAGTTGCTTTTGCAACACTGATTCTCTCTCTTTTAGCTTGTTCAGGTGTTAATTTTTTATCTGTCATTTTATTATATAAAATCAACAAATTAGAAGTTTATAAATCTTTCTATTATGTTACCTTTAAGAAGAAGTGACACTTATTGCTTAACCAATTCGTATGTGATTTTATTTTTTCCAGGGATTTTTGATTTTATTTTCTTCAAGATGCTTCTCGCAAGTCTAACTGCTTTTTCATTAGGGACGGCAACAAAGAATATTGGTGAACCAGCTTGAACAATTGCTGCTTTTCCTGCAGATTTCCCATAAGACAGCTGCATTCCTGTCTGCATTCTATCACTTCCAGCACCTGTAAGCATTTTATTCTCTCGTTGAATATGGTGTGGAAAAGGAATAATCCTAAAAAGATACTGGCCTGCAAGTGCTTCATCAAGTTTTTTATTGACAAATTGTCTACAAGCTTCCAATGCATTATGTCTTATCTGAACTTTTTCCTTAGAAATAAAAGTAACTCCATGCGGAAGTTTTCCTTCATTATAGAGGGTTTCAGAACCCATCGTAAATTTAACAATTTTCTGCTGAGGAACTGTTTTTACATAAGATTTTCCTTTTTTCTTGCTCACTCGTGTAAACGGAACAACTCTTTTCTTTGAATATGCTGATGCTTTTCTCAATCCCATTTTATTTTATCTCCACCTCTGTTGTAATTGCCTGCCCTGGAAGACCTTTTTCAAAAATAGCTCTTACAAGCCCATTGTTTCCGTGGGCAGAAGAGATTTTTCCCTTAATTATTTTCCCTGCACTAGACCTCCACTCAACATTTTTTCCTATAAATTGTTCTGCTTTTTTCCTATCTTCTGCACCAACATCTAACAAGAAATGTTTCTCATGGATTCTTTTTCTTCCCCTTCTAAATTGTATAACTTTACCTTTTACAGATTTTTTGGATTTATCCAAAGAAGCTTTTTTTTCTTTCTTTACTTCTTTTTTTAACTGCTCTTTTTCATCCAAAGCTTCTTCAGCCACAGCTATTTTTTCAGGAATCTTATCCCCCTTTTCAATATCCTTAATAATTTCTTCTTTCTTTTCTTCAGAAATTTTATCTTTCATGCTAATTAATTAAGAAAATAGTTTTTAAAGGTTTTTACAGAACAATTTCAAAATTTCCAAGTTCTTTTTTCACAAGCTCGAAAACTCTCGGATAGATTTCAAGACCTTTTCCAGACTTTTGCTGACCAACATATTCTGAAACTTCTTTCATGCTTGAGTCTTCAATTTTATCAGTTATTTTTTTCACGTTCCCTCCAGTAAAGAGAAAGCTTGCTCCATTACAGTGCAAAAGCTCTGCTGTCATATCTTTTCCAACTTTTCTATATTTAAGCCGCATTCTTCCTTTTTCCATTGCAACTAAATCACTTCGCTGAGAATAATCTATAAGATCGTTAATCAATATCGATGCGTTTTTTCTCGTCTCATCGACCTTATGAGCATCTAGTTTTCCCCTCTTGAATTCTGCCTTTGCTTTTACAATGTTTTGAAGAATCCTTGCATGTTGTAAAGGGAACTTACCCTTTTTTACAAAATTTTCTTCAAATTCTTTAACAAGTGTTGCCTGGGCTTTTTTACCAAGAATAGCCTCGAGAAGACCAAATATGTCTTTAAAAATCTGGTCTATTGTTTTTTCTTGAGATCTTTTTTCTATCTGCTTTCTAAGTTCTTTAAGTCTTTTTATATAAACATCAGATTCTTTGATTAATTTATCAATTTCAGCACCTTTGATAGTTGTTTTTGGATTATGTTCATACGCCCTAAATAATTCAACAAGTCTTCCTAAAACAGCAATTTCAGATTTTTTCAAAAGTTTTTCTTTAGTCACAAAAATCTTTTCCATTAATTTTGGAGTTTCTTTATGTGTTGGTGGTGGTGAGCCAGAAAGCATGATAAGTGCTTGTGAAGGATTAAGAACCTTGTAATAAAGATCAATCATTGCATCTAAAAGTCTTCTCTCAATCATTTCTTCTGTTTTTTCAGCAGTTCTCATAAACATATCAATAGCTTCTGGAGATGGCTTTAATCTTCCCATTTTAAGAAGAGCTTTCCATGGAAGGAAAGTTCCTCTGTCATAAAGCGGAACACCATCACGAATAAAAGTGAACATAACTGGGTGCGCGTCTTTAACAGATTCCCAGAAATCAGT
>DATKUW010000031.1:0-2079 GCA_035530435.1 Bacillota bacterium | reverse complement strand
ACAAATACTTCCGGAACAAATCATTCCTGAATATTCTTTTTCTGAACCTTCTGAAGTAAAAATAGAAAAGCCACTTAGCAAGATTGAAGAATTAAAAAAAGTCGTTACTCCAACAATTTCTTCAGAAAAACAGGAAAAAATTAGAGAAAATCTATTAGCTGCTATGCAAAAAAAAGAGGCTCGACCGAAGATTATTGAAGAAATGAGAAAAGTTTCATTAAAACCACTAAAATCAAAAGAAAAAGAAGAGAAAGTGCCAGAAAAAAAGAAAACAGAAGAATTAACATCCTCTAAAATTTTAAGTGGCGAAGGAAAAAAATTTAAAGACGAGGAAACATTTGTAAAAACTAAGGAGGAAAAGCCGTATATTCTTGACGTTAAATTAAAAGAGGAAAAGCAAGAAGAAAAAGAAACTTCAACTCCTCAAGAACCTATACCTTATAGAAAATACCAGAAGAAAAATCCTTTTGGTGAAGCTTAAAAAATATGGTCTACGAAGTGCCACAATTTATAAAAGAAGAAACAAAATTAATAGGCTTGATTACATTTACCCAGTTATGGATTTTATTATCTTTTGGCGGAATAATTCTTTTACTCTTCTTTGCTTTAAAATCGTGGCTTTGGTTAGTCTTATCAGCAATTCTAGCTCCAGTTGGTTTCTCCCTTGCATTTGGAAAAATGCATAGTGTTCCTATTTATACACTTGCTATGGCTGCCATTAGGCATTTTTGGCTTCCAAAATATTATTTGTGGCAAAAAGAAAGAACTCTTTTAGAAACATCTCATTCTGTCCCAGAAAAACCAAAAGGCAAAATAAAAATAGAAACTAAAAAGGAATTAGATAAAAAAACACTAAAACAATTAACAGATATCTTAGACAAATAGATGCCTAAAGAAACTTTTAGCAGTCAATCACTAATTTCCCTTCAGCAAATTAAAAAAGGGGTGATTATTTTAAAAAACGGCTCCCTCCGTTCAGTTTTAGAAGTGTCTGGTATAAATTTTGATTTAAAATCAGAAGAAGAGCAATCTTCTGTGTTAATGAGCTGGCGTAATCTTATAAATAACCTGGATTTTCCATTACAGGTTGTGGCTCATTCAAGGCGTGTTAATATTGAATCCTATCTAAATTTTCTTCAGGAAAAAATTGACCAGGAGACAAATAATCTACTCAAGCTTCAGGGAGAAGATCATTATACATTCATCAAAGGACTTGTTACTGGAAACAATATTATGAAAAAGAAGTTCTATGTAATTGTGCCTTATGACCCTATTATGCTCAAACCAAGAACCGCATTAAGCCAGATATTAGAAGCCTATAAAACATTGCTTAATTTAAGGCACCAGGCATTTTCCGCTATAATCCCTCTTTCTGATGAAAATTTCAATCAGCATTATCAACAATTAATAATCCGCCAAAATAATATCATCACTAATTTAACCAGAATGGGATTACAATCACACCCATTAACAACCAAGGAATTAATTGAATTATTTTTCAATTCATATAACCCCGAGGCTTTTGAAAGAGAGTCGATAAATGTTCCAGAAGAATTTAACCAATAAAATATGCGCTTTCCAAGTTTATTTAAAAGAAAGATTAAAAACCCTCAAGTATTGGCCCAATCTCAGGCTGTTTCTACTCTCCAGGACTTAATTGCCCCTGCGGGATTGGAAATTAATACTAATTTTCTCAAATTAGGAAATAAATATTGTTCAACGCTTTTTATTCTAACTTATCCAAATTATTTAGCCTCTAATTGGTTTTCCTCCATTATTAATTTAGACGAGTCTTTTAATATTTCAATCTTCTTCCATCCTCTTGATATCAACAAGGTTTTAAGGGATTTAAGAAAAAAATCTGCTGAGATTCAAGCCCAATTAAGTATTGAGGCGGACAGAGGGTTAGTTCGTAACCCTCTATTAGAAGCTGCTCTGGATAATGTTGAAAAACTAAGAGACACAATCCAACAGGGAAGTGAAAAACTTTTTGAAACTGGCGTTTATATTACTTTTTTTGCCGACAGCAAGGAAGAGCTCATAAAAATAGAAAGTAAAATCAAAAATATATTAGAGCAA
>DATKUW010000030.1:0-3706 GCA_035530435.1 Bacillota bacterium | reverse complement strand
TATTAAAATATGCTCAACCTGGTCCAGGAACCATTATTCCTTCAGAAGTATCTGATCTTCAAACGGAAGAGCCTCTGGTAGAAGAACCTCAAGGTCAGGTAATTCCTCCTTCTTTAAAACAACCCAAATCTAAAGTCCCTCCTGTAAAATCAGTTGAATCTCCCGAAAATTTTATAAAAATGAGATATATTGATGAATATATAAAAGAAAATGTAAGGAAAGAAAATTCCTTAAAAAATCCTCTTCCAAACAGAGAAATTTTTCAAGAACTGCAAACAACTGTAGGAGCAAATCATTTTATTCAAAGAACGATTGCAATTGCTAATAATGAGGGAGTAAGCCTTGGCGTAACGGATGAAGATGCTACAAGTTATGCAGAAAGATTTTTAAATGTTGTTCTTGATATTTCTAGAAAATATTTCGAGAGTGAAGATTTTCAAAAAACTCAAAAACAAATTTTTGAAGGATATAAAGTTCCCGATATTCAAAAAATGAAGCATAGTCTAGATTCTTTGTATATAATTAATGTAGAAGGAATAGAAAATTATTCACAAAAAGTTAAAAAAAATGATAAAAGCGTTCAGGCCCTGTCTTTTGCTTTGGGAGATCCAGATCCAGACAAATTAACAAGTAGAGTTATAGATCAAAGATTTAATTTCTTTTTATATAATTCAGATAAGATGCAAGATTTATTAGCAGAATCTGTTGATATGCAAAGAGAAATTGAAAAGTTCTTTTTTGATAAAATTAATTATCTTGAAAAAAAGAGAGAAATATCTGAAAAAGAAATAGAAGAGATGGAAGAAATGGTGGATAAAAAAGATATTTCTAAACGTGAAAAAATAATTAACGGAATTAATAAAAGAATAAATGAGTATCAAGCAATTTCGCTACAATCTATAGAAAGTTTAAAAGAGGGGGATATAGAAGGTCTTTCTTTTGTAGCACCAACAAGAAATCAAAAAATAAATTTATTAGCCAAGACTATGGGTCCTCAGCTAATTCAAAGATTAAAAGAATTAATAATAAATAAAGATGAAAAAATAATAGAATGGGTAGAGAGAGGAGTTAGAACAGCTTATTTTAAAGAGAAAGGAGTTAGTTCTCTTACAGGTGAAGAGGGGGAAAATCTTGATACATCGACAGAAGAAGCATCTCGCAATGTTCAAATGCAGGATTATAAACCTACGAGAGAAGAAGAAATAATGGCTTATGAAAATGTTTCTACTTTTGCTAAAGTATATCTAAAAGATATAATAGACGAAATGAGAGCATTAAGAGAGAAAACAATTTTGCCTTTACTAAAGGAAACGATGGGGCAAAAATCATACAACACTATGGAAAAACTTAGTTTTTATTCAAAAATGGTTTTAGATAAAGTAAACGAGACTCTGGATGCTTACGAAAAGGCTAAAAGAAATATCTATCGTGAATTGCATGAAAAACAAGATGAGATTATGTTTACTTTGAAAGGAAGAGAAAAAGATAAGAGTAAGAAATGGGTAAAAGGACCTTATGAAGAAAATTTAACATATATAGGTGTTCCTAAGTTTTTTACAGAACAATTAAAGAAATATTTTTTATCTGAGGGGAAATTACAAAGACAAGGAAAAGGATTTTTAAGCGAAGAAGAAATTAGAGAACATATAGATATTTATAAAGATAGTATCGCAAAAGGAAAAGCTCAAGCATGGTCTCCAGAACTGTCTGGCGTTATTCGTCCTATCTTTTTAAGTAAGAAATATGAACAAATAGGAAATCTTAAAAAGAGAATTAAGCAATTAGTAGAAAAAGCACCAACGATTAGAGACATTGATCTTGTCAATTCTATTAGAAATAGACTCTCAGCAGAAAGCACAGCAAAATTAAATTATAACGAGATCTTAAATTATTTCTCCGATGGAGATCCAAATAGATTCATTTTAGCAACTATTAGACAAAATGATAATGAAATTAATTACTATTTTAAAGATACTCATAATCTAAAAGTCGATATCGGAGCGTATGTTAAAAATCTGTTCGGTCAAATATCAGAAGTAAGAGACGGAGATATTCACAATCCTTCATCCAAAGCTTTCAGCCAAGAAGCTGTAACTTCTTATGTAGAAATGTTTGGTCCAGTAAAAGGTGTTAGAGTCCTTCCTGAGTTTAAAAAAATAATAGGTAAAAAATCTAGAGATGATGAGCAGGTAGAAAAAATAAAAAGAATATTAGGAGGAGAAAATAGTAAGTTATTTCAAGAATTTACTAATATATATGAAACATTCAGAAAAGAAAGAAATAACATAGAAGATGCTTTAAAACAAATAAGAAAAAAAATAAAACATAGAAAAGATCTAAAGAATCAAAGGCTTAAAACTTATAATAATATAGTTAAAAAGAGAGTAGAAAAGGCTTTAAAAAAAACAAGAAAAGAGATAGAAGAATTAGGACAAGGACCCATAAATAGTAAAATTAAAAATAAGATAGATCAATTAAATAAAACGGAACAAGATATAGAATTATTCAGGACAGAAATAGATAAAGATATATATTATCGTTTCGATGATAAAGAATATATCCGATGGGGCTTTGGGGAAAAATATAGAGCAGGAAGGCAAGGAACGGAGAAATCTAAATTAAACGTTTTAAAAGATTTGGAAAAGAAGATAACAAGATATGAGGAAAAAGAGGCAGAAGAAAAAGGTAAACTTGCAGTGAAAAAGAAAGAACTGAAAGATTTTGCAATGAAACATAATATAAAAGAAATAGATTCTATTCTTAATAAAGTAGCATTTAATCTTTTATATTCTGGTTGGAAAAAAACTTTACATAAAATATCTATGTTATTAAATATGAAAGAAAAGTATAATAATATTAAATTTGCTTCAGGTGTTTCTAATGTGGACGTAATGATAAAACACACTTTTAATCAGTATAAATCCTTCTTTTTTAATATAACAAGAAAATAATTTTTATTAAAAATGTCGATAAACAACAGGAGATTTCCATGAAAATTACTGTCGTTTGCCCTAACCCTAAATGTCATAATCACGATAATGATCCTGTCTTAGAGATAAACTTTAGAGATGGAAGTATTGTCTATTTGTGTCCAGAATGTAATCAGGAAAGCAGAATTGGTCTAAAACCCGAATCTCAACCTTATCCTAAGAGCAGAAGAATAAAATAATATGTTTTTCATAGTCAATAAGACAAAACAAAGTATTGTTATAGGAGACTTAGGATTAAAACTTGGACCGAGACAGGCAACAGATCTAGATAAAAGATTCGATAGAGGAAAATCTGAAAAATCCAGTCATTTAAAAAAACTAGTTCAAACAGGTGTTATAGAAATAAAAAGAAAAGATGGAATAGAAAAATCTATATCTTCTCAACCTAAAATAGATAAAGAAGAAATAAAAAAAGATATTCTAGCAGAATTAAAAGATCATGTTAAAGACGGAATAAAAGAAGGTATGGCTGGATTCAAACCAGGACTGTCCGAAGGAGATCTGGCTCAGGCTATAGAAAAACTGGCACTTATAATTTCTCAAAATCAGGGAAAAATATCTACAGTAGAACAAATGCAAAAAGTTATCTCAGATGAAAAAATAGATGTAGATCTAGATGAAAATACTTTGGGAAAAATACATGCTATGGCAATGGATAAAATGACAAAAAATATAGAAATAGGAAAAGTAGATTATAAAAAAGAAAAAAGAAAAAA
>DATKUW010000029.1:0-22693 GCA_035530435.1 Bacillota bacterium | reverse complement strand
ATATGTTTTACATGGATGGCTCTTTTCGCTTCCTTTCTATTTTGAACTATTTTTAATATGTCTCTTAAAACAATTAGAACAGGAACCCCCTCCTTAATATTAATTTTTGGCCGAACTACATATTTTGTTCCTTTTCTGTGTATTGGCCAGCTTTTAGGGGCCATTTGTCTCTTTAAGTGCATTTTAAGTGTTTCCCATTAAGAAAATTTAATGTGTGAATAAATGATTGTTTAAAATCTAATACTTTGGGATTTGCTGATCTTATTTGTTCTAAGAGATAATTTTTTACATGTGGTTTACTATCAATTATTTTTCTTGCCAATCCAGTGATTTCCATTTCTGTTTCCATTGCTTTTTCAATATCAGTGTAAGGGATTGCTTCATATTTTTTGAATATTGGATGATCATGCAATCTCTCATGAAGAAGAGTTACAATTTTTTCATCTTCACTTAATTTTATATTAATACCACAGATAAAAACATCATAATCACCCCCTATGCTTTGACCCTGCGTCTCTTTAAGGTCGGCATCCAAAAAATAAATATTTTCTGCTTTACACTTTTGCAATAAAAAATATAATTTGTTTATCATTATTTTTTCTCTCCAGATTTTTTCATTTTTTCATCACTAATTTTCTGTTCTTCTGGTTTTTTAATTTCTACCTTTTCTTTTGTCTCTTTGCTTAGAACCTTGTTTCTTTTTTTATCTTCAAGATTTAGCTCGATAATCTGAAGGTTCGAAGGCCTTAATTTTATATTTACTTTTGAACCTTCTTGTTTTTTAACCTGAATTCCTTCAATTTCAACTTTTTGTATCTTTAATAGAACCCTTGTTATTTTTCCCTTTTTTCCTTTAAATTTACCCCTCAAGATTTTCACAGTATCTTTTTTCCTTAGGGGAATTGATCTTTTCTGATACTTTTTTCTCAATTCTTTAGATAAATTTGCACTTATTAGCTTCTTTTTGATATGAAGGGGGGCATTAGCTAGATATTTTCTTTGTTTTCTCGGCTTTTTACTTGATTTCCATGCGATACTGAATTTTTTTCTCATCTTAATATACAAACGAAGCAATTCTTGCCACAGAGGGCCATCGCTCCATTACCTCCCTTGCCACAGGACCCTTAATTCTGGTTCCTTTTGGATTTGCTTTTTCATCTTTAAGTATTGCAACAGCGTTATCTTCAAAACCAACTCTTTCACCGCTATTCCTTCTATAAGTTCTTTTCTGTCTAATCAAAATAGCATCAAAGACCTTTCCTTTCATCTCAGGATTTCCTTTTCTTATACTTACTTTAACCATATCTGCAACTTTTGCACGCCCTTGTCGGCCTTTTCTTCCTTTCCCTCTTTTTACAGATACCAGTCTAGCTATCTTTCCTCCGCTGTTATCAGCCACGACTAATGCTGCCCCGAGATTTAATCCTGCTGTTGTTCTTGCTGAAATCGCTTTCATTTTAATTTCTCTCCACTTTTGATTTTTTTGATGACTACAAAATGGATTATCTTACTCAACGGCCTACATTCTTTGATTAGCACAGTATTGCCAATATTAATTTCGTCTTCCATACATCTCGGAAGTCTTGCATGAATCTTTGTCCTTGATTTTGCATATCTCTCATACTTTTTTATATACCTCATTCTTCCAAACTCTATAGAGATTCTTCTATGAAACTTGCTTTTTACTTCTCCTTCAAAAGTTCTCCCCCTTGTTTTCAGTTTTCCGTGAAAAGGGCAATCTCTATCTTTACAAGAAGCCTCGGCTATTTCAGCATCCTTTTTCTTTTTTAATCCAGTCTTGTCTATTCTTTTCTCTGTATTTTTTTCTTTCATTTTCTTTGTGTATGCTTTTACTAATTTTAATCTTCTATGGAATCTTCATCAAACTCTAATTTGACCAACATCTCCTTCACTTTCTTCTTATGGTTTCCTTGGAGTTCTATTCTATCTTCTTTATAGGTTCCTCCGCAAGCAAGACTATTTTTTAGGTCTTTTGCGATTTGTTTTATGTTAATCCCGCTTCCGAACCCTGTAACAATAGTCACTATCTTTCCATATCTCTTCTTGTCTGTCGTAATCTTTATTTTCTGCGAACTTTTTACAATCTGTTCGCATACACAGGCCTGTTCAGGCAGGCCACATTTTGGACATATTTCCATAGTTATTTATTGAGTGTGAAAATTCTTGCAATCATTTTTTTAATTTCCTTGGCTTTTGCGCCGCTGTTTTGCGAGGCAACCTGAGATTTTATTAACTCCATCTTCAATTCCTGGAGTTTTCCTTCTCTTTCTTCTTTATTCATTCTTTTGAGATCTTTTATTTTCATTGTCATTTTTTATTTTGTTTTTCTTTGATTCAGTTTTCAATTTTTTCTTTGGCTCTTCTTCCATTTCTATATTCTTCTGGATTTTTCCAAGAAGTTCTTCGTTGATGTTTATCCTGTCTATCAAGATAGCTTCAGGGGAGAGTATGCTAACCTTTACTCCTACTACTCCTGGTTTTGTCTGTGCCATTGCTTGTGCCCTATCAACCACTTTTGCAGGATCTCCTGTTTTTTTCAAATATCCTTGCGCAAATCTCCATGTTCTTGCTCTTGAACTAGGAAGTTTTCCACTTAATCTTATCTCAGCACCAAGTGCCCCAGCTTCCATAATTTTCTGTAGAGTTCTGTAAGCAGTAACTTTAAATTTTAATGGTCCAAACCTTTCAAGGCTGAGGGCGATATCATCAGCCATTATTTGAGCATTGAACTCTGGTTTTTTTATTTCATCTATTTCTATGTGTGGATTTTCAAGCTTGAATCTCTTTTTTAAGATCCTAGTGAGTTCATCTATTTTTTCTCCACCCCGTCCTATTATTAATCCTGGCTTGCTGGTTGAAATAATTATTTTTTCTCCTATAGGAGCATATTCTATTTTTACCTGGCTTATTTTCCCTTTTCCAAGAGATTTTTTTACATATTCACGAATAGAAAATTCGTCTTTCTTCAATTTGGTAACATTTTTTTCTTCCATTTTATTTTTTCTTTTCACTAGCTTTTAATCTGATATGAGTTCTTTTTTTCCTTACCCACCCAAATTTTCCATAAGGCCTTGCGCCAATATTCGCAACAGCCTCGACAATTATTGGTTCTTCCAATCCATTATGGGTAGCATTTGCTGAAAGACTTTTTAGTAATTTTATGAAATTTTGAGCGGAATTTTTTGGAAATCTTCCAGACATCATTCCTTTTCCTTTTTTATGCGGAATTTCTCCTTTCATAGGAACAGCCCTTCTCAAAATAACAACTTGTTCGAGATCTAGAATGGCATCCCCAATTTTTTTATTTTTAATAAACTTGCAAATAGCTGCGGAATCCTTTGTTGATATAGGAAGATTTTTTGCATTAACTACAGCTTCTGTTTTTTTTGGTTTTTCAACTTTTTGTTTTTTTCCTATTTTCTTTTCTTTTACTTCTTCCTGTTTTTTTCCTGGTTCTTTTACAGGTTTTTCTTCTTTTTGAATAGCTTCATTTTCTTCTTTATTTTTATTTTCTTTTTCCATTTTATTTTTTGGCCTTGAATTTAGTTCCCTTGGTTGCACCTACACCAGATTTTCCGTGTTTGACTCTTCCACGAGTCAAAGCAAATTCTCCAATTTTGTGGCCGAGCATCTCTCCTACTATATCGACAGGCATGAAGGTCTTTCCATTATAAACAAATATTTTCATTCCAATCATTTCAGGAACTATTGTGAGGTCTCTTTGGTGGGTTCTTATTGGTTTATTTTTGTTCATTTTGGTTTTTGCAGAACTGATAAAATTTTCAATTTTTTGGAATTGCCGAAGAACATTTCTTCTCTGTCTCGATCTTAGATATTTCGCAAACTCTCTTACATCCAATTTTTTTAAATCTTCAAGAGTTTTTCCTCTATATGTAAAATCCTTTCTTTTTATTTCAATATTTTCTTCTTCCATTTTATTTTTTCTTTCCTGTTCTTCTTGGCCTTAATAATCCAACCTTTTTTCCTGGAGGGGCATTTCTTTTAGCAACCTTGCTCTTTGGATTCTTTCCTCTACCTGACCCAAAAGGATGGTCAATTATATTTACTTTTACAGCAGAAGTTCTAGGCCATAATTTACCTTTTGACTTTTTAATATAATGTTTTTTCCCAGCCTTAATTACTGGCTTTTCAAGTCTTCCTGAGCCAGCAACAACTCCTATAATTGCCCTGCAATTTTTATTAAATTTTTTCTCTTTTTTTGATGGCATTAAAATATGGACAAACTTTCCAATAATTCTATTAACAGTTCCAGAACTTCCTGCACTTTTTATAAAAATACCTCCATCACCAGGCCTTGATTCTATATTATAAACAGGTGTTTTTATAGGGATATCCCCTAATCCGAGAAT
This sequence comes from Bacillota bacterium, assembly GCA_035530435.1. GTDB lineage: Archaea > Nanobdellota > Nanobdellia > Pacearchaeales > GW2011-AR1 > ASMP01. Next base: position 18,302 of record DATKUW010000029.1, on the reverse strand, counting down.
ATTTCCTTCTTTGACATCTTTTCCTCCGAAATTTATTTTTTGTCCTTCAACCATTCCTTTAAATGCAGGCACATAAAACGCCCCTTTTTCATAATTTATTTTTGCCAATGGGGCAGAATGTCCTGGAGAATTGATAAGTCTGATAACTGTTCCCTCTCCTGAAAGTTTTACAGGATATTTTAATTTGTGTCTAAAAGCCTTTCTTCTGACTTTATAAGTTCCGCTTCCATGTCCTCTTGCCTGTTGAATTATCCTTTTTCCCATTTTACATTATTCCCAATTTAGTTGCAATGTCGAGTGCAACAAACTTTGGTTTAAGCTTGATATAAACATATTTTTTATTTTCTCTAATTAAGGTTCTTATCTTTTCTATTTCAACTTTGAATAATTCTTCTATTTCCTTTTTTATTTCTTCTTTTGTGGCTTCTTTTCCTGTTTGAAATGTTAACATATTTTGTGATTCTATCATCATCACTGCCTTTTCTGTAACAATTGGTTTTAACTGAATTTTCATTTTGATTCTCCTAATTCTTTAATTGCATTTTCGGTATAAAGAATTAATCTTCCAAGACCCCCTTTTGCAAGATCAAGAACACTAAGGTTATCGACTTTTTGCGTTTCAACTAATTTTGTTTTTAATATTTCATTTTTTCCTGTAACAATCAAAAATCCTGCAGGGCTTTTGTATTTTCTTCCTCTTAATTTTCCTTTTCCACTCCTAATTTTTCTCTTTTTAGAGACAATTTCAAAAAGTCCTTTTCCAAGAATTTTTTTCAGGCTTGAAGTGAGTTCTTTTGTTTTTAATGAGGTAATTTTTGATTCAATAATCAATGGAAGAGTTTCAATATCCTTTTCTGTCAATCTTTCATATTTTGAAACCACTATTTTTTTATTTGCTGTTGCACTTAATGCAGAAGCAAATGCAATTTTCAATTCTTTTTTATTTATTTTAGAAGTATTAATCATAGCTATTGTTTTTGGAGGGTGTGCTCTTCTTCCTCCTCGTGTGGAAGCAACTTCAGCACCAACCCAATTGAATTGTGAACCCCTTCTGGTGAATATCTTTTTTGGAACCCTAGACGATCCTCGTCCGTAACCACTTTTCCAGACATGTCTTCTACGAACCACTTTTCCAGACGCAGAATGTTGTTTTCCAGCAACCAGAGAAGGGGCATAAGGTTGTTTGGTCTTTTTAATTTCTAGGATTTTAGCAACGATGTCTTCTCTTATTGGATGAGAAAAGATTTTAGGTAGTTCTATTTCTTTTGTTTTCTTTCCTTCAATATTAAATATTTTAGCCTTCATCTTTTTATCTCAATTCAAGAAATTCGTAGTTTTTCTTATCTTGTTTTTTAGTTTTTCTTAAAGGAGCGGTGATAATCAACTGCCTTTTTGCAGGTCCTTGCACAGAGCTATTGACAAGTATATAATCTGTTTTTAAGTTTCCAAAGTTTTTTATATTCTTAAGCCAATTTTTGTTTTCTGAGTTTCCCATATCTATTATTTTGTTGTTATATGTAATTCTTGTAAACATCCCGAGTTGCCCTGCCATGGGGGTTCTAAAAGTTACCCTTGCAGGATGCCACGGACCAAGACTTCCTGGAGTTCTCCTTCCTTTTTCCGATTTTTGGTTTTTGAGTTTTATTCCAAATCTTTTTACAGGACCCTGTGTTCCTTTTCCTTTTGTCAGGCCTCTTAGATCAATTAAATCTCCTTTTTCAAAAACATTCGAAACAGAAATCTCTTTTCCTAAATTCTCCTTAATAAAACCGAGTTTTTCTTCAATAGTCCCGGAAAGACCCATTTCACTTAAGTCAGGAGTTTTTTTAATTCCTGTCTTTTTTACCTGTGAATAGCATAAAATCCTGATATCGTCAAAAACACTTCCATCTTCAAGTTGAATATCCTCAATTTTGGAAATTTGTCCCTTTGGCAGTTTTAATTTCCTTTTTAGTTCTTTTTCAGGTTTTTCCGCGAGAATTTCTTTAAAAAGTTTTTTGTCTTTATAGAATCTAACAGAAAAAATCTTTATTGGAGGACATTCGAGGATTGTGATAGGTATTGAGATTTTCTTTCCTTTGGTCATAGAATCAGGGGTTTCATCTTTGACATAAGCAGAAGCCATTCCTGCCTTATAACAAATAAATCCTTTGAGTTTTTTTTCAGAATTAATAGCATTCCAGTTAACCCTAGGTAAAAATTTATTGGCCCTTTTTCTTGGCCAAAATTGCAAAGATCCTTTCCTTGGAGATTTTCTTGTGGGCATTTCTTATCGTTGTAGCGGATAACATTTTATTCCCTGGAATACTGAATAGAATATCAAGAAAAAGAGGGTTTTTAAGCGTTGCGGGAAGGTTTTCAAGCCAGATTCACGCTTCGAAGTCTTTTTCCTGCACGGTTTTTTTCTCATCGATTTCAGCTTCTCTCACTATTTTACCTTTTCTTTTTGCAAGTTCCCTAATTCTAGAAAAATCTGTCTCTCCCTTAGGTTTTGTCAAGTCGTTTATTATGAAATGATGGACAATTTCAGCTTTTTTGAATTCAGGCTTTTCAAAAACAAAATCTTCTGCAAACGCTCTATCGTCCGTGATTATTTTACAGAAATCTGGTTTTGGTTTTTCTTCTTTATTTTTTGGTTTGGGCGATTTGGGTGCTTTTGGTTTAATCTTTAATTTTGAATTTCCAGTTTCAAAACTTAATGCAAAAAACGCTTTTGGAAATTTATTGAGAAGAGAAATAATCTCTCTTCCAGAGAAGTTTTCCTCAATAAGGTATCTTTTAACTCCTTGAAACTGCTTTATTTCCTTGAAATTCAATTCTTCTTTTAAATTATTGGTGGAAACAACAGCCCCTGTTACTTCTGTTTTATTATCGCCTAACTTTTCTGCCATTTTCCTTACGAGTTCATTAGCAAATTCAGAGGTGGTTGTGATTGTATATTTATTACCTGTTTTTTTAGCAGTGATTAAAGCCTTATACCGAAATTCACCTCTTCCGAATTTTTGAAATTGCAGGTGAACAGATTCATCAGGCTTGCTTAAAAATATCTTTTTTATAAAATTCATAAATCTATTTGACAAATTTTCCTTATAAATCTTTTCCATTCCGAAGAACAAAACTTTATAAATTTCTTCTTACTTTAATTATTCATAATAAAATGAACGAAACTGATTTTAGAAAAATAATAACAGTAATTTTGCTTATCATACTAATAGTTCTATCCTTTTTTATTGTCAAGCCTATTCTTATTTCAATAATTATCGGTTTAATTCTTGTTTTTATTTTCAGTCCGGTTTATGATTGGCTTAACAAATATATAAAAATTAAAATTATCTCGATGATTTTAATCATATTCTTTATAGTTACCATTATTTTCCTACCTTTGTGGTTTCTGACACCTCTTCTCATAAAAGAAGCTTTTGCGATATTTCAGGCAGCACAAAATGTAGATTTCATAACTCCACTTCAGTCAGTTTTTCCTTCATTATTTGCTTCAGAACAATTTTCTGTGGAAATTGGTAATATTTTAGCTTCTTTCACCACTAAAATTACTCATTCGGCGCTAGATTCTCTCACGAATATTATACTGAATTTTCCCACATTGCTCCTTCAGATTACAGTTGTTCTTTTTACATTTTTCTTTGCACTTCGAGACAAAGACAAGCTCTTTGAATATGTGAAAACACTTATGCCTTTTTCAAAAGATGTTCAAGAAAAATTATTAAAATATACTTCAGGAATAACATCATCACTCATTTATGGGCAATTTTTTATAGGAATTATTCAGGGACTCACCCTGGGAATTGGTCTTTTCATCTTCCGGGTTCCAAATGCCTTGTTTTTTACAGTTCTCGCAATGATTGCAGGAGTTCTTCCAATTGTAGGTACAGCGATTATATATATTCCTGTAGCAATTTATTTTTTCATAATAGGAGATATGTTTTCTGCTTGGGGAATAATCGCATTTGGTATAATTTCATCATCAGTTGATAATTTCTTAAGACCACTAATTGTTTCAAGAAAAACAAAAATAAATTCAGGGATAATCTTAATTTCAATGATTGGAGGATTGTTCTTCTTTGGTGTTCTTGGTCTTCTTTTAGGCCCATTGATAATATCTTATCTTTTAATATTGTTAGAAGTATATAGGAAAAAAACAACGCCACAGATGATGGTGCAAGATCCATCAAAATAAAATATAAAAACAATTTTCTCTAATTTATCCTATAGAAAAAAGAAAAAAAGGGATTGAAATGCAATTAAAAATAAAACTTTTGAAATGGTCTGCAGGACTTCCTGTAGCAATGCTTAACGAAAAAACTGCAGAAAAAATAGGGGTTCATCCACGGGATATGCTAAACATAAAAACTTTTTCTAAACATCCGAGAGAGATTGCAGCTGTTGTTGATGTTATTAAGGGGCTTGTCGGAACAAAGGAAATAGCTATTTCTTCTGAATTAAAAAAACATCTCGGTGTTAAGATAGGGGAAAGTGTCGAAGTTAATATGTTGATTCCACCTATCAGCATGGATTTTATAAAGAAAAAATTTCAGAATAAGCCTTTATCAAAAAAAGAAATGGATGCAATAATAAGGGATGTTATGAATAACTCTCTTTCTGAGTCAGAAATAGCGCTTTTTGTTTCGGCTATGGATAAATACGGAATGACCATGAAAGAGACAATCTTTCTTATAAACGCAATTCAGAAAACAGGGACCCAGTTAAAATTTAGAAATAAGTTTGTTGTGGATAAGCATTCTATAGGAGGAGTTCCTGGAAACAGGACAACACCGATAATTGTTTCGATATGTGCTGCAGCAGGGCTCATTATGCCAAAAAATTCTTCGAGAGCAATAACGAGCGCTGCAGGAACAGCTGATGTTATAGAGACTATTGCCAAGGTTGAGTTTTCAATAAAAGAAGTTAAAAAAATAATAAAGAAAACAAATGCGTGCATGATTTGGGGAGGGGCTATTGGAATGGTTCCTGCAGATTCAAAAATAATAAGGATAGAAAAATTAATGAAAATAGATCCTGAGGCACAGCTTCTTGCTTCAATAATGTCAAAAAAGCTGGCAATGGGCAGTAAATATATTCTTATAGACATTCCTTATGGAAAAGAAGCGAAAGTTGATAATAGAAAAAAGGCACTTAAACTGAAAAGAAAATTTGAGTATCTTGGAAAATATTTTAAAAAAAATCTAAAATGCCTTCTTACTGATGGAAGTCAGCCTATTGGTTCTGGAATAGGGCCTGTTCTTGAATTAGAAGATATAATAAAAATCCTCAATCCAAAAGAAAAAGGGCCTTCTGACCTTGAGAAAAAATCTCTTCTTCTTGCAGGAAAGCTTTTTGAGATGACAGGAAAAGCAAAAAAAGGAGAAGGAATAAAAATGGCTGAAGAAATTCTTGTTTCAGGAAAAGCTTTTGAGAAATTCAAAGAAATAATTGAAGCCCAGGGGGGAAGCCTGAAAAAACTGAAAAAAGCAGAATTTACTCGAAATATAAAAGCGAAGAAATCAGGAACAATAATTGCGATAAATAATAAAAAAATAAATTCTCTTGCGAGAGAAGCAGGCTGTCCTATTGATAAATCTGCAGGAATTTATTTGCATGCGCATGTTGGGGAAAAGATAAAAAAAGGAGATACGATAATAACTCTACATGCAGAAACTTCGTCTAGACTAAATCATGCAACGAGGTATTACAGGGGTATAAAACCAATAAGGATAAAATAGCACAACTAATTTTTTAAACTTCGGCGTTTTTCTTTTTCTATGGAAAATTATGGTTATAGAAAAAAAATTATAGATTATTTAAAAAAGAATTTGAAAAAAGGCTACACAATTGAATCTCTGAAATGGGCATTGATTGGACAAGGATATTCAAGAACTTCTGTTGAAGTAGCAATTGAAGAACTTAACAAAGAACTTGCAAGAAAAGCACCTGTTCTCAAGGAAGAGCCTGTGATAAAGTATGAAATTCTTGATGAAAAAGACAGGCCTGTTCAAATAAAGAAATCTTGGTGGAAACGAATATTTGGGTGAGAGGAAAGCTTTTTAACGTCGGTTTCTTCCAAATATTAAGCCGTCATGCGGAGAATGGTATTCCACTTGGTTTGAGCCCAAGGCCTTTACAGGCATCCAGGTTCGATTCCTGGTGACGGCGTTTTTTTCTAGAATTATTAAGCCTGCAGAGGGATTTGAACCCCCGACCCCTTGATTACGAATCAAGTGCTCTACCGCTGAGCTATGCAGGCATATTATAAAATTGCTAGTAGAACTATAAAAGGTTTTAGACCTGTCTGCTAAATAAATTTAACCAAATAGAGCAGACAAGCCTTCTGCTGCAGTTTCTTTCCTTTCTTCTTTAGGTTTTTCTTCTTTCTTCTCTGCAGGAGCTGCACTAGCTGCAGGCGCTGCACCAACTAAAGCGGCACTTTCCAATTCTTTGTCTATATCAACACCCTTTAGACTAGCAACGAGAGATTTTATCTTAGCTTCTTCATCAGAGCTAATCTCTGTACCAGTAGCTACAACAACTTTTTTCAGATTTTCTTCATTCACTTCTTTACCTGATTTGTGCAACAAAAGCGCTGCATATATGTTTTCCATTATTTATTTTCCTCCGAATTTTCTTTTGGAGTTTGAGTTTCTTCAGGCTTTGGTTCAGATTCTTGTTTGTTTTCTGTTTCAACACTGCCTTCAGAGTTTTTAACTTCTACTTCAGCTGGTTTTTCTTCTTCTTTACTATCGTTAACTTCTAGTTTAGCTGCAAATTTCTCAAAACTTTTTTCATGCGTTGCAGCCTTTCTTATCAGGAAGCTAATCGTGTCTTTACTTATATAATTAATCTCCACAGCAAAAGCTAAAGCTTTTCTAAATGCCTCTTTTGTTTCTTCAATCGTCTTTTCTTTGTCAATTTGTATATCGAGGTATAATTTTCCTTCTTTAGTATCAAACGCAGCCAAAGGCACAAAACCTATCGAAAACGGCCTAATATTAAATTTGTTCATAATATCTGCAGCTGCAGCTGAGATTTTTTCCCCTTCTTTAACAATTATTTTTGATTCTTTAATATGAATTTTCCCCTTTTCTATTTTAATCTGTATTCCCAATGCACCGAGCTCACTTATAGCTGGTCCTGGAATGAGCTCAGTAGGGCCCTCTGGAATTTCAATATCTTTTATAGATTCTTGTCCTGCCTTTGCTTTTACAGGACTTTTTTTACTCATTAATTCTACTGCAAGTTCAAAAGCCTCAATATCTGAAAATAAAATAGCAGTGCTTTCCTTAATAGAATCCTCAAGTTTTTTCAAATCCTTGTTTCCAGACGAATCTAATGCCCTGAATATTAAACTTTTTTTCGGAACTTTGACTATAGCTTTTCCTCTTAATTTTTTTATAATCTCCTGAAACTGAGAAGAAGGAATATCTTTTATAGAGGCGACCAGTATTGTTTTATTATTTTTTATAAGTTCTACTAATTCTGTTTTTATTTTTTCTTTTGCTGCATTAGGTTTTTTTTCGTTCATCTTATTGATATCTTAGATGGTTTAGTCATTGTAAATTTCATTTCAAGATTCTTTATGTTATCTTTATCTTTTGGAAGAGACTTTAATACAGAATTGTAGATTGCCATTATATTCTCGATAATTTCTTCATCTTTCATGCTCTGCTTTCCTGCCGCAACTTTTATACTTACCTCTTTTATTCTTACTTTCATATTATTGCTTATTTTTTTTCTGAGCTCATCAATTTCTTTTTCATTTACATTGGTGAGAATTCCCATTTGAGGAGAAGGCATTTTTCCTGCTGGACCCAAAACCTTTCCAAACGTTGTAGCAACTTTTGGCATGAGACTTGATTGTGCAATGAAAAAATCAAAATTTCTTACAAGTTTTTTCAAACTTTTTTTATCAGAATATTTCTTAAATTGTTCAGGAGTCACTGTTTCAATATCTTTATTTTTTACTTCAAAAAAAGCACAGATTTTTTTGTCTTTGATTTTAAACGGGATGTTGATAAAAAGATTTAGCTGGTTTTTTTTAGGGTCGAATTTTTGTAGATTTATTATTAGGTCTACTGTCTGGTCAAACTTTCTTTCTTTTCCTTTTCTTAACTCAGTTAGTGCCTTCTTTAACTCTTGTTCTAGTTCCATTTTCTTATGTCTCCTACATTATGCGTCATCACCATAGAAAATATGTGCTGCCGATGTAGTTATGCGACTTCCATACGAACTAGAATGGGTTTATAAAGTTTACCACAACAATTCTTATAAATAGGTTTTGTTATTTTTTAACATGGAACTCGTTGCACTTTTGTCGTCTGGAAAAGGAAGCTGGGCGCAGGTTTCTGGTTTAATGAAATATGGGGAGTGGGATAAAATAATTCTCATAGGAAGTGATTTTGCTAAAAAATTCACGCACGAAAAACCATTCGAATTTATTCAAGTTGATTTAGACAAAAAATTGAAAGATTTGAGAGACGAACTAGCAAATAAACTTCAAAAAAAGACTAATGGCACAGAAGTTGCTTTGAGCATTGCTTCGGGCGATGGAAAAGAACACATGGCGCTTATTTCTGCCCTGATAAATCTCCCTGTCGGCATAAGATTTGCAGCTCTAACCAAAGAAGGGGTTATTGATTTGTGATTGTTACTTTTTTACATAAAAGCTTAAAAAACATAAATTTATGGGGATAATTATGGAAAAGACAAAATTTCCAGAATTTAAAGGAAAATCTTTAGATTTTCTAGAAGGAGATTTTGGAAAAGCTTTTCTTGAAGAATACAAAGGAAGGGTTAAATCTAATTATGATAAAAATTCTAATTTAAATGTTCTTGGTTATGATGATGTTGTAAAAGGAAGTAATCCTTTTGCAGTTGTTCTTGCTAATCAAATTCTTAGAGAAGAAAATCTTAGAACAGCAACCCAGGCCGATTTAGAAAAAGCCCTTAAAATTGGTCGGGATTTTCAAAGAACATATCAAGACACTGGCTTGGTTTTGAGAAACAAGAAAGATAGGGATTATTCTAAAAATAATCCTTTAGCAAAAGACCTTGCTAAACAACTCAAAAAAAGAGGAATTAGATTTAGCCTTAAAACTCCCGTAATGATACCTTTGATAGGATTTGAACTTGAAAAAGCTGATAATGATTATGGTTTAACGTTTAAATTAAGAGAAGACGCAGAAATTTATGAAGCACCTATATTAAGCAAACCAGGAAAATTTAATTCAAAAGATATCGATGAAAAAACAGGACTTCCAAAAAAAATTTCCGATTTTGGAGATAGGCCTCTTTATGCGTGGTGGTTTGGTCTTTCCAGGTTGGACCTGTCCTCGTCTTGGTTTTGGGTCTCCGGCGTCAAGAGCTTGGGCGTCTCGTATGATGTTGGTAGAATAGTTGTTGTAAGTGAAAAACTATCGAATAAAACTAATTGCCCAGAAGATTATAAGAAGAAATAGTAAGAATATAAAGAATTTTGTTGAAAGCATAAAGACCTTTTTCGCCGTCTTTTCTTTTTTTGTTAATGCGAGAATTGTCAAATAGAAAAATCTTCCACCGTCAAATATGCCAACAGGAAGCATGTTGATTAATGCAACGCTCAGGCTTATTATGACAAGCCACCACAACAAATTATAGATAAATACACTCATCTCATTGAATTTTGGTTTGTAATAAACATTGGATTCTTTGAACGAGAGGGTGTTCATAATTCTTCCCAAAATGCCTGTTTGTGGTCCAGATATAAATCCTATTCCTAACCATGCTATTCCAGGTGCTTCTGGATGCTCTTCTAGAACCAGCGTTTTTTCTACAACCCCTTCTTCCACCATTGTTTCTAACGTTATTTCCTCTCCTATATTATATTTAGATAATTCTTCGACCAATGCATCAATACTGTTTACTTCTACTCCATTAATTTCTGTGATGATGCTGCTTAAGTTTGCTTTAATAGCTGGCGCAGAGTTGTAAACATAAAGAATTTCTCCATCTTCCTGACTTTCTGCCATTTCTTTTGTAGAAAGATAGACGTCCCCTTCCGCAATTATCTCATTAAGCCCTTGCTCGTTCATTAGTCCTAGGACTGAATCATAAGATGCATTATTTAACTGCACACTATTTATCGAAGAGATTCCAGCAATAGCTATACTAGACGTGGCATAGGTATCAAAAACAATTCCAGAAGGAGTGAATGCCAGAGAGAAAAAAAGTAAAAGAGCTCCTAAAAATAAAATCGCAGTCAAAATATTTGCAAATGTCCCGGCACTGAGAATTGCGAGTTGAGGGAATTTTTTCTTTTTTGCCATGGTTTTTTCATCAAGCTCTACAAAAGCAGCAAGAAATATTGGAAGAAAGAAAGGGAAAAATCCAAACCCTGTTGTTTTTATTTTTATCTTATTATATGCAGCAAAAATTCCGTGAGCAAGTTCATGAGTAGTTGCTATGATTGCTATGATGATTATCCAATATGTAAAATAAAAAGGAGGCAGAAATTCCAGCTTGAAAACCTGGGGAAGATAAGGAACGAGGGGCATTATTGGGGGAACTTTGATGGCTCTTACAATATGGGGACTAAAAATATAAATTTTTACAATTGTGTAAATTAAGTACAAGACGCCAGCCATAAGAAAATATCCTAAAGTAACTGAAACATAACTCAATGCTTTCAAAGTTCTTTTATATTTCTTTCCGACATAATTGATAAACCTTATTCCCCAGCTTGTTCTGTAGAGATACAAAAGTCCTTCTCTTTTGAGATTCTTCCTTCTTGCATAGAGGAAGATTGAGAAAACTATTAAGAAAAATGCTAAAAATATTAAGTCATAAATTAAAAAATTCATTATCCCTGCTTTTTTCTAAAAGGACGAAACGCTTTTTTACTGCACTTTCTGCAACTAACTTTCCCCTTTAAAATTTTTTGTGGGTCTGATCTGATTTTGGTGTGACATTTTTTGCAGACAAAAACATTTTTAAAAAGTCTGTTTTGTGCTTCAGGTATTTTCGCCATTTTATAAAATCCTCTTTATTATTTTTTTCCCTTCTATATCCCAATATTCCACATTTGAATTTTCTTTAAGTTCTGATTTTATTTCTTCAGAACAGCCAATTTCTATTGTTTCAAAATTTTCAAGATCCATGATGCTTATCTTATCTGCAATTGAAAGAACTTGACCCTTTTTTTTATCTACCAAAGGGACCTCAAACCTTTCGTGTCCTGGAACTACAAAGACCTTTTTTTGCTGATTGATTATTCCTACGGCTTCTATTCTGGCCTTAGCATGCCCGTGTTTTCCTGTCTTGCTTATATCAATTTTTTTTATAGTATAGGGCTCACCTTCTATAAGAATATTAGTCCCGCTTCTCGCCTCTGTTGCATTAATTATCTTTAAGACCATAGATAAGAATAATAAAAATATGCTTAAAAAGGTTTAGTTATTTTTGTGAAACAGATATCAATAACTTTTAAAAACATCTTAACAATTCTTTTTGAATGAAACTTCAGGAAAAAGATTTTATTGAAATAGAATTTACAGGAAAAGTAAAAGACGGAGAGGTTTTCGATTCGACCCTAAAAGAAGAGCTTGAAAAATTACATTCAGGACATGATCATTCCCCAGAGGCAAAACCATTTATTTTTTGTCTTGGCCGAGACATGTTTCTGAAAGCTCTAGATGATTTTCTTATTGGAAAAGAAATGGGGAAGGATTATGAAATTGAACTTGAACCAGAAAAAGCTTTTGGAAAGAGAATTCCGTCATTACTTCATAAAATTCCAATAAAAATTTTTATAGAGAAAAAAGTAAATCCTGTTCCTGGGGCAGTCCTTAATTTTGATGGAAAAATAGGAAAAATACTTACTGTTTCAGGAGGCAGAGTAATCGTCGATTTTAATTCCTCACTCGCAGGAAAAACAGTTGTTTATAAAATCAAAATTTTAAGGAAAGTTACCGACATAAATGAGAAAATTAATGCTCTCAATGAATTTTTCTTCAGAAAAGAATTCAAATTCGAAATAAAGGAAAAAAAATTAATTATAGAAGTAGACAAATCTCTCGTAAAACTTATTGAATTGTTTAAAGATAAATTTAAGGATATTTTGGGGTTGGATTTGGAAGTTAAAGAATCTGAAAACAATAAGGCTAAAGAGAAACAAGAAAAAAGAGACAAAAAATCACAATAATCCTTATAAATCTATACAGATTATTCCAAATATGGAAGATATTTACAACGATGTTTCTTCAGAGGTAAAAGAGATTGACCAAGAGCTTGCAGAAATTCTAAAAAAACAATCAACTAAGATAAAAGTTGTAGGTGTTGGTGGTGGTGGAGGAAATTCTTTAAGCAGAATGAAGGAAATTGGAATAAAAGGTGGTGAACTTATTGCAGTAAATACAGATGCTCAAGATCTTTTATACAGTAATGCTAATCAGAAAATTCTCATAGGAAGAGAATTAACTCAGGGGCTTGGAGCAGGAAGCAATCCGAGAGTAGGAGAAGAAGCGGCAAAAGAATCTGAATCAGAGATAAAGAAAAAACTTGCTGGAAGTGATATGGTTTTCATTACCTGTGGCCTTGGTGGAGGAACAGGAACAGGGGCAGCACCTGTCATAGCTAGTGTGGCAAAGAAACAAGGGGCATTAGCGATTGGAGTTGTCACCCTGCCTTTTACTATAGAAGGAAGAAAGAGAATAGAGAACGCGATGGATGGTTTGGAAAGACTAGAGGCAGTTGTTGACACCTTAATAGTTATCCCAAATGATAAACTTCTTGAACTTGCTCCAGAACTTCCTTTGTATACAGCATTCAAAATTGCTGATGAAATTCTGACTAATGCAGTTAAAGGGATTACAGAATTAGTAACCACTACAGGACTGGTTAATCTTGATTTTGCAGACATAAAAGCTGTAATGGCTAACGGAGGAGTTTCTTTGATAGGTATGGGGGAATCAGACAGCACTAATCGGGCTATTGAATCTGTTGAAAAAGCAATAAATAATCCTCTTTTAGATGTAGATATATCAAATGCTGCAGGTGCTTTGGTCAATATAATTGGAGGACCTGATATGAGTCTTGATGAGTGCAAATTAATAATAGAAACAGTTGGAAACAGATTAAGTCCTGATGCCAAATTAATATGGGGAGCACAAATCACTGCAGATATGGATAAATCAATAAGGGTCTTGCTCATCGTGACAGGTGTAAAGAGTTCTCAGATTCTTGGCCACGGAGAAACCCTTGAGAGCATGAAGCACAGGGAAATAGAAGAAGAACTCGGAATTGAATTTTTTGAATAAAATGATATTAGAAAAAATTAAATTAGGGAAAGTAGGAAAAGATATAGAATTTAAGAAAGAATTAATTTTAAGAAATCTAGGAAAACAGGTTATTTTATATGATACTCATAATCATTTGGTTCATGGACTTTTATTAAAAGAGAGAGGGAGTTATAGTGATGACTATTATCAAATATATATTGCAGATGGAAGAGAACAAAGCCTTCTTCGATATGATACTTTAGAAAAATTATTTCTATTAAAAGCACATAGGGATAATCCTCTCCCAGAAATAAAATATCCTATTCAAGAAGAAGAACAAATCCCACAATAATTTTAAAAACTTAATCTTTCTATCTAAAACATGGCAAAATTTGAAAAAATTAAAGGATTTATCGCAAAATCAAAAAGAGTCTGGCTCATACTGAAAAAACCAACGAGAAAAGAGTACGAAATGATTGCAAAAGTTTCTGCCATCGGAATTTTGGCATTGGGAGTTGTTGGATTTATTGTTGCACTTTTGATGCAGGTTTTTGATTAAAGGTTGCATCTGGTGGATGTATTGCAGTAGAAGAAGCAAATTTTTAGTTAGGAATTGTTAGGAAAGTATTAATCCCAATTGCGACAGGATTAAGTTGTTATTTTATAGTCCAAAAGATGGCTGACAATTAATAAAATGAATGAATTTGACATAGGAATAAAAGAGAAAGACTTTGTTTTAGATGTTGGTTGCTGGGGTGGGGCTAGAGTTTCAAAACTAAGTTCTATTTGTAATAATGTTTATGGAATAGATATTAACACAGAAAGATTTAAACTTGCCGATAAGGAGACAAGAAAGAGATTATTTTTTGGTGATGTTGAAAAAGGCATTCCATTAAAGATGAAATTTGACTGGATATTCTTAACAGAAGTTTTAGAACATCTAAAAAATGATAAATTAGCCTTAAAGAATATAAGTAAATCCTTAAAGAAAAACGGAAAACTGATATTAACAACAACTAAATCAATAAGATTCTTTGAGTTCTATGACCCTGCTTGGATAAGATGGAAATTCGGAGGAGAAAGACATTATCATTATACAAAAGAAGAATTATTTAAAAAATTAGAAAAAAATAATTTGGTAGTAAATGAATATTCTCTAAAAGGAAATCTTATCTGGGTGATTATAAGATGGATAAATGTTTTCTTACGATATGTTTTAAGATTAAAATTCCAAATAAATATCAAAACTGGAAAAGGGTTTTGTCAATGGATAATCTTGGCTAAAAGAAAATGAAACACAAGATAAAAGGTTTGGAAAGTAAAAAAGGTGTTAGAGATCTAAACAAAAATTTATAAACCTCTATTATTAAATATCTTTAACTGCTTCTTAAAATATTAGGGAGTAGATGGAACTAACAAAAAAATGATTTTTATTATTAAAGTTACTACAAACAAAGAAGAGAAAGCTGTTGATATGATAGCTGAAAGAGCAGAGAAAAAAGCAATTAATTTGTTTTCTGTTTTAAGACCCCATGGTTTAAGGGGGTATGTTCTTGTTGAAGCTGAAGACCGTGAGAGTGCAGAAGAAGCTGTTTTCAATCTACCTTATGTGAAAGGAATTATAGGCAAAACAATAGGATACAAAGAAATAAAAAACATGGTTGAACCCTCGGTAACAAGCATTTCAATAAAAGAGGGAGACATTGTTGAAATAATTGGGTCAACACTAAAAGGAGAAAAAGCGAAAGTTATAAGAATCGATAAACAAAAAGAGGAGGTGGTAGTAAATCTGCTCGGAGCAGTTGTTCAGCTACCTGTAACAATTAAAATAGATAATGTTAAAGTTATAAGAAGGGAAGAGGAAGGAGAAGAAGATGCAAATTAAATTATTGGTTGAAGGTGGAGAAATGAAGCCAGGGCCTGTACTTAGCCAGAAGCTTGGACCTGCAGGGATTCCAGTAAATGAAGTTATTCAAAAGGTCAATGAGGCAACTAAAAGTTTTAACGGATTAAAAGTTCCTGTTGAATTAGAGATTGATACAAAAACAAGAGAGATCATTGTTAAGGTTCTTTCCCCCCCTGTTTCAGAATTATTAAAAAAAGAGCTTGGAGCAGAAAAAGGCACTGGAGATCATAAGCAGATAAAGGTTGCAAATGCTTCTATAGAACAGATAATTTCTGTATCAAAAACAAAACTCCCTGATCTATTGGGTAAAGATTTAAAAGCAGCTGTCAAAACTGTTTTGGGAAGTTGTATAAGTCTTGGAGTTTTAGTTGAAAATAAATCACCAAAAGAAATTATTAATGAAATTGATGAAGGGAAATATGATTCTGAAATTTCTGAAGAAAAAATAGAAACTTCTGAAGAAAAGAGGAAAGAACTTGATGAACATTTTACTAAGATAAAAGAAGAGCAGGAGAAAATATTGAAGCTGCAAGCTGCACAAGCTGCAGAAGCTGCAGAAGCTGCAGGAGAAGAAAAACCAGAAGAGAAGAGCGAAACAAAAAAAGAATAATTTATAAATCTCTTCAGTTCTTTTTTATTAAGGGACTGTGGGGTAGCTTGGTAGCCTTTCAGGTTTGGGACCTGACGACCCCGGTTCAAATCCGGGCAGTCCCATTTGATTTAAAATGGCCTCAAAATTAAAAAAAACAAAATCAGCAGGACGTTTTGGAGCGAGATACGGAAAAAGAGTAAGATCTAAACTAGTTGCTGTTGAAACAAAACAGAGAATAAAACAAAAATGCCCTTTTTGCGAAAAAAAAGGCGTGAAAAGGCTTTCCACAGGAGTGTGGCAATGTAAGAAATGTGATAAAAAATTTGCCAACGATGCCTATTATATAGAATGATACACAAAATAAATAAAGGGAAATTATTTTCAGTGTTTATGAAATCCGTAAAAATCCAGAGGTTTTAACATGCCAACATATAAATGTTTCAAATGCGAGAGAAAAATAAAAAATACTAATCTTGACAAAAGGTTTGTATGTCCTCACTGTGGCGGCAAAATCTTTTATAAACCAAGAACAAAAGTTAAAAAAGTAAAGGCAGTATAAATTAAAAAATGGACAAAGAGAACAAGGAAGAAAAAATCCAGGAAATGCAGATTCTTGAACAAAATCTTCATAACTTAATGCTCCAAAAACAAGCTTTTCAATTAGAAATTTCAGAAACAAAGGCAGCAAAAAAAGAAGTAGGAACTTCTAAAGAGGTTTTTAAATTGATAGGACAGCTAATGATAAAAGCAGAGGGGGAAAAAGTAAAAGAAGAACTCTCAAACAAGGAAAAACTTCTCGATTTGAGGATAAAATCCATAGAAAAACAAGAAAGTTCCCTATCTGAAAAAATGGATTTTCTCAGAAAAGAAATTTTTTGATTTTCTCACAACGACGGAATATATACAAAAAACTTACGAAATCTTTATAAATATCTGCAATTTAAGATTATTATGATTTTTAATAAGATAAAAAAGGCTTTTTCAGAAAAAGGTGTTAGAGATGAATTTAATGATGAATACCTTGAGATTGATTTAGGAAAGGAAGAGCACGAAAATAAGGTTTTTGTAAAACTTTTTGTTTTAAAGGACTATGACAATGTTAATGAAATTCTTAGTGCTTTGAGAGAGGGCTATACAATTGCTATAATTGATATAAAAATCTTAAGGCAAAAAGATTCTATTGAACTGAAGAGAGCTATTTCTAAGATAAAAAAGACAGTAGATGCCTTGGAAGGAAACATTGCTGGTTTTGGTGAAAATATGGTAATTGCAACACCTTCTTTTGCAAAAATCCACAGAGAAATGCCAAAACAAAAAGAAGAAAAATCAAATAAGTTTGAGTGATTAAGATAAATCTATGATTCTATAATATATCTAATTTCTAATTACAAAAACCTTATAAAGTGTCCAGTAAAAATAATTTTATGGGTAAAGACGAGAAAAGAATTAGTGGTTGTCCTTGGAAATTAGAATTGGGTTTATACCGAACTTGGTTAATGGATGAAAACAAGATGTATTATTTCTTAGCAATTAATCATAAAATTGCCCTAAAATATGTTAAAAAAATGAAAAATCAAGGTTATAATTTAATAAATGAAGAAGCCCAACAAGTAGGAACCATGAAATTTAGGCTTCCAAGAGAAGATGTGCCTTACTCACCAGAGATTGAAAATGGGACTTTCGTTATAGATTTAGGGGTGACTTTTGTGGAAGGCGGCGACTTAGAAAAAAAGATTTCTTATAAAAGAATTTAATTAATTTTCACCCTATTAATATATATCTAAATCTTTGACATTGAGAAAATAGTTTTTAGAGCCATAACAATTGTTGCAGGAACAAACAAGGCCAAGAGCGCTGCAAAAATAGAAGACACAGCATCCCCAACACCTATTCCTATTAAACTACCGCGAACACTATCCATTCCAAATTTGCTGACAACAACTAGAATAGCTCCTGCCCATAAAAAGGTTTGAGCATCTCTTCCTGGAATATTTACAAATCCTATAACTAATCCAAGAATTACTAATAACGCATAAATCTGGGCACTATATGCTACAACTGTCGGAATAGAGAAGATTGTTGTCGATAATCCGATTAAAACCGCGAGAATAACCCCTATAAAAAATGCCCACGCTCCTACAGAATTCTCATGAGACTTTATTGCCATTTTCCTCTTTAATCAAGATAAATTAAGTTTTAAAGTTATATAAATTTTCCGTTATATAGTATATTTTCAATAACACAAATCTTTATAAATCATTTTCACTCCGAAATGACAATAGTAAAATGAAAACAAAAATATTAAGTTTGTTTGCGTTGATATTCTTAATGAGTTTTGTGAGTGCTGTTTCTTTAAATCCTATTAAAGTTTATACAATCCCATCAAATATAAACCAAAACGCAGGTTCTTTTGATATACTTTTCGATTTAACAAATACAGGAGTAGCAGGAACTTTGAATTTTAGCGCATCAACAGTAAGCACTGGCTCTTTATCTTTTAATGATACCACTATAAATGGTTATGCTACAGAAACAATAAAAG
>DATKUW010000028.1:0-2469 GCA_035530435.1 Bacillota bacterium | reverse complement strand
AACTCCCATCGTATATTTTTTTGGTAGTATCCATAGGTTATTTGGGTTAGTTTAATGCTTCAACCAATTCTTCAGGAGTTTCAAATCTTTCAGGTTCTTCAAACTTTTTACCTTTACCGATATTCATTATTTCGTAAGCTCCAAATGAAGCCATACCACGAATTACTGAATAAGTTGTTCCGTCTTTTTCAATAAGGATTTGATTTTCTCCAGTTGGATAATATCCAATTAACTCTTTAACTTTTGGTTCTTTTTCTACAGCTGGATGTAATCGCATTTTACAAGGAATTCTTTGAGCAACTAATAAATGATATAAAGGCATTAAATCCTCTTGAAATTCTTTGCTATTTAATTCTTCTTGTGTTCTCATATTTCTTTTATTTTATTTCCTCCGACCTTTCTCTTTTATTTCTTTTTTCATACTCTTTTAGTCCCACATAGCGGACAATATTTATACCACCACCGATCAAAATGATGCCCACATTTACAAGATTCTTTTTTATACTTTTCTTCTCTTTTTTTCTCTTTGATTTTAATATATTCAGGGTCGTGTATTTTACAATAAAATTTGCCTTCTCTTTTAACAACGGCTTTTTTTTGGCATTGATAACTATGCCACAATAGATGGCCATAAACTATTTTATTACATTGTTCTTTGATTTCTTTCTTCATAACGATTTTATTCCGGCTTTTAATGATTTATATTTTTCAATATTTTCCAACTCTTGTTTTGTTTTTTCAGGGGGATCATCTACTACCGGAATTAAAGCAATGTCGCCGTTTTTAAGTTTTCTTTTAAGGTAGTATTTGGGTTTTGGGTATTTCATTTTATTTTAATAAATTTTTGCTTGAGGGCTTTAATTGTATGAATTATTGCCCGAAATTCACATTTAATTATTTCTCTTTCTTTTTCGTCTGGTTCAGTGGCTGTAAGTTGTCCTGTTTCCCATAATCCCAAATTTTTCTCATCTTTTTTTTGTTCTTTCTCTAATACATCAATTATCTCCTCCACCAGTTTTTGTTTTAAAAGATTAAGAAAATCTGTGAATTGTTTTGTATCGTGTTCTGGACAATCTGCTTCTGGCACAAATCCATAAGGTTCTTGAAAATGACATTCGCAATTTTTTGATGGGAATTGCCCTTTAGATTCTCTTTCTATTTTCTCTTTTATTTGATTAATTTTCATACCTTTTTTATTGAGTTGGGGTAATTGATTTTTTCTAAATAAATCCAAAATCGCATTAACCCACTGTCAGTTTCTTTTACTTCTATATTTATTATTCTCTCGTCTTTAACAAAATCTTCTATGGTTTCATCTAAAATCTGTTGGATAATTTCTAACTTTTGTTCTCCAAGCCAAGTTCCACTTCTTATAATTAATATTTCTTTCTTCATATCTATTTTTGGAGGTTGGTAAAATTCACTTCTATCCAAGGTAATTCTTTAAAAGCTGTTAATTGTTTATTCCATTCGCCATTTTGAAATCGCCAATTCCAAAACACTTCTCCGTTTTCTTTAGAATAAAATTCCTCTATTAACACATTAGTTATTTTGTGTTTTGTTTCTTTCTTCATAAGTTTAAATTATTTACTTCCATATTATTTCTTTTATTATATTAAAAACACTATTGTATATCTTTAGTTGTAATATCTTTTAATTGTGTCTGTCCTTTTGGCAGTAGCGACCTCTGTCCTTTTGGCATTACTCCTCTGTCCTTTTGGCAGTAGTTTTCAATTTATAGACACTTGTTTTCCCCTGTTTTTTCACAACTATAATAAATGCCTTTTTTTCTAATCCCTTAATGGCCCGGGCTATTGAACGAAGTGGCAGTCCAGTCCCTTTATCTATCCATTTTTTTTCTTTTTTTGAAAATATCCCTTTTTCAAATTGGCTATAAGATATAGCATCACAATCTTTATCATATCCCCAGGTGTGCCTTAAAATATAATCCAAAACTTTTTGTTCCGATCCAGTTAAAATGTTCCACCAGCCATTTACTATTCTCGGATAGCACCAATAATTGCTTTTTGGTTTGGTGGGAAATCCAGGAAACTCTGTCGGCTCTGGCATAAACTTTTGATATTTTTTTGGTAGTTCCATTTTTTTTACAAACTTAAAGAGAAGCAGGACTGAACAGGTCTATCGCTAAACCTAGCTCTCTCGAGCAATCCCGCTTCTCTTGAAGCTAATAAATTTATTAAATTAGTTTGCGATAGTTTGTCCATATAGTTTATCCTACCAAACATCAAGCAGGTCTGTCAAGTGTTATTTTGTCCGAACAAACTTTCTGTGGAAAAACCCTACAAATCCCTCTCAACCCAAAAAGTAGTTAAAACCTCTTGTGGAAAACCCCGTAGCGAAGCAAATGGCCTGTCTGGTGCGATTTATTTTCTGATTTTGTGATTTGTTATTGCCCCTTTTGAGTTTTTTCTAATATCAAGTCAGTTGTTTTTTACAAGTTTTTTATTC
>DATKUW010000027.1:0-2910 GCA_035530435.1 Bacillota bacterium | reverse complement strand
AAAGTTTTTTCATTTGGATATTAAAAAAAGTTTGAATTACCAATTGTTTTTAATAACGATACCGCGAGATTTTCCACCTCCAGCTGGCGGGGAAGAACATGGAAAACAAAAAACTTTTGTTGATTTTGTTTCTGTTTTTGAGCAAGCGTTAGAAAGTTTAAGCAGATATAAAAAAGAATTCATTTTTGAAATCGCAGTTCATAATAGTTCCCAAGAGATTTGTTTTTATGCGGCTTGTTTGAAAAAAGACACACAGTTTTTTGAAAAAACTCTTTCATCTTTATTCCATTACGCGAAAATTGAAACAGTAGATGATTATACTATTTTTTCTCCTAATGGGAAGGTTGCTGGAACAGATTTTAGATTAAAAGAACCATTTGTTTTACCAATTAAAACTTTTAAGTCTTTTGATCAGGACCCATTATCAACTGTCGTTAACGCCTTTACTAAGATAATTCCACAAGGCGAAGGGGCAGCTTTTCAGATAGTAATAAAACCAGATACTATTGGAATGAAGAAGAAATTTACTGGCATCAAGAAGGCTCTTTTAGAGGGCAAAAGTTTGAATCAGGCAATATCAAAGCCTTCTTCATTAATAAAAGAGTCGTTTAAAAAGGAATCGTCTCAAGAACAAAAACCAAAAACTGTTGATGAAAATCTAATCAAATTAGTGGATGAAAAATCCCAATATCCACTTTTCTTTCTTAATGCTCGCTTATTGGCGTCAGCATCTACTAAAGAACGCGCTGAAGAACTAATGTCCCATTTAGAGGCTTCGTTTAGTTCTCTTTCTAATCCTATTGGTAATAGTTTAGCAATTAGAAAAATAAAGACAAAACAAGGATTAAAAGAATTAGTTTATAATTTTTCTTTTAGGCTTTTTAGAAAGAAAAAATCGATTTTATTGAACAGTTTAGAAATTGCTACTTTGTTTCATTTTCCCCACCCTTTTTTGGAAAATTCTCGCTTGAAATGGTTAAGCGCTCGTAGCGCTCCAGCGCCTTTGAATTTATCAAAAGAGGGGATAGTTTTAGGAAAGAATATTTTTCAGGGAGAAGAAAAAGAAATAAGAATTTTAGACGAGGATAGGCGGCGCCATATTTATATAATAGGCCAAACAGGAACAGGTAAAACTTCTTTAATGAAGGATATGTTTGTTCAAGATGTTGCTGCTGGAAAAGGAGCCTGTTACATTGATCCTCACGGTGATACCGCTGAGTATTTAATGGGATTGATACCAGAATCTAGGCACGAAGATATTATATATTTTAATCCAGGGGATTTTGAAAGATCATTTGGTTTGAATATGCTTGAATGGGACAAACGATATCCTTTTCAAAAATCTTTTGTAACCAATGAGCTTCTTGAGATTTTAGATAAACTTTATGACTTAAAAACAGTAGGGGGTCCTGTTTTCGAACAGTATTTTCGTAATGCGCTACTTCTTTTACTTGATGATACTGAACAAACTCATACTTTGAATGATGTCCCGCGTATTCTAATAAATCCTGATTTCCGCAAATCATTATTAGAAAAAACACCAAATCCTATGGTAAAGGAATTTTGGGAAAAAGAAGCAGAAAAAGCTGGTGGGGAACTGGCTTTAGCTAATGTTGCGCCCTATATCAATTCCAAACTTAATCCTTTTTTGGCTAATGATTTAGTCAGGCCTATTATTAGCCAGAAGAAATCATCCATAGATTTCCGAAAAGCTATGGACGAACAAAAAATTTTGATTATTAATCTTTCCAAAGGATTATTAGGGGATATAAACAGTTATCTTTTAGGTATGATTGTTGTAGGAAAATTAATGATGGCATCATTTTCCCGCGTTGACATTTCAGAAGAACAGAGGAAAGATTTTTATCTTTATATTGATGAGTTTCAGAACATTACCACTGATACAATTTCCACTATTTTTTCAGAAGCCAGAAAATATCGTCTTAACTTAACTGTTGCCAATCAGTTTTTAGCGCAACTAAAAGAGCCAATTCTTAAGTCTGTTTTTGGTAATGTTGGCACAATAGTTGCTTTTCGAGTAGGGAACGAGGACGCTGAATTTTTGGCTAAATATTTTGCTCCTGTTTTCAGCGCTTATGATTTAATAAACCTTGATAATTTTAACGCTTATATTAAATTAACAATTCAAGGCCAGGTTTCACGAGCATTTAATATAAAGATAAATAAACCAATAGATTCTGATACAAGAAAAATAGAATCATTAAAACAACTTTCTTCTTCAAAATATGCTCGTCCTCGCAACGAAATTGAAGAGGAAATCCGAAAAGGATACGAAATTTAAATTTTTATTTTAATTTGTGTTTTCTATTCAATTCATAAAATTTCTTATAGTTGGATTTTCTAATTTTGTAATTACCTTTGGTGTCCTAAATTTGTTAATGTCTTTAACAGGGATTACCTCTGGCTTTTATTATTCAATATTTATATCAATTTCCTTTGCTTGCGGCGTTATAAATAGTTATATCTGGAATAAAAGGTGGACTTTTAAGAGAGGAAACAAACTTGAAAAAAAGGAATTTTCCAAATTTTTTACGATTACTTTAATCACCTTTGTTCTTAACATAGTTGTAGCTTCTGCATTGGTAAATCTTGTGGAGCCAATTTGCGGAATTTCTTCTTATGTTTGGGCTAATATCAGTGCATTAGCTGCTGCTGGTTTTGCTACTTTAATTAACTTTTTTGGCTACAAATATTTAGTATTCAGAGGAAAAGCTTCAAGCGTTTAAACTTTTAAATCACGTTATTTTCTGCTACAATATAAAAAATTATGCCTCAACTTGTTTTTTATCGTAAATATCGCCCTAAGGTTTTTGCTGAAGTAGTCAATCAAAAGAATACCATTAAGACCTTATCCAATGCCCTTATACAAGGGCAAATTTCTCATGCTTA
>DATKUW010000026.1:0-3408 GCA_035530435.1 Bacillota bacterium | reverse complement strand
TCCTTTTATGAAGGCGTCTGAGGATATGGATTTTAAAGATTGGCAAAAAATTGCGCGTGTAACTGAAAAACTTCTAAACGATAAGGAAATTAAAGGAGTTATAATAACGCACGGAACAGATTTTTTACATTATGCAAGTTCGGCCCTTTCTTTCTTTTTGAAAAATCTGAATAAACCAGTTGTTTTAACATATAGTCAGAGGAGCATTGACAGGGCAAGCAGTGATGCTAATTTGAATTTAAAATGTGCTGCCTTGACAGCTATTTCAGATATTGCCGAAGTCATGGTTGTTGGGCATGCTACGATGAATGATGATTATTGCTATGCAATGCCTGGAACAAAAGTTAGAAAACTCCATAGTTCAAGAAGAGATGCCTTTAAAGTTGTTAATGGAAAACCTTTTGCAAAAGTTTATCCAGACAGAATTGAAATTCTTTCAGAATATAATTTAAGGGATAATAAAAGAAAAGTAAAGACAGATACAAAATTTGAGGACAAAGTTGGGCTTTTGAAAATTTATCCTGGCCAAAATCCAGATATTTTAAATTATTATCTGAAAAAGAAGTATAAGGGGCTTATCATTGAGATGGTTGGATTAGGGCATGTTCCAACTAAAAAAGCTAAAAAAAGTTGGATAAAAAAACTTAAAGAAATACAACAAAAAGGACTTATTGTCTGTGCAGCTCCGCAAACTATTTATGGAAGACTTGATCCTTTAGTCTATTCTAATGGAAGAGAGATTTTAGAAACAGGGGTTATTTATCTTGGAGAGATGTTGGCTGAAACAGCCCTTGTAAAACTTGGGTGGGTTTTAGGGCATAAAGAGTGGGGTGTGAAGGAAAAAATGCTTGAAAATATCTCAGGAGAAATTGGTGATAGATTAGAGGAATAAAATCTACTTTTATGACTTTAAAGGAGTTACAAAAGAGAAAGGTTTATAAATAAAAATTAACATATTTTTTTATGAAACAATATACAAAAAGTGAGTTCGATTCTTTTATGAAATCTATGAAAAATATGGATGATTATCTACGTAGCAAGAAACCTGATTTTATTTTTGCCCCAGTACTTGGTTCTGTTCCTTTAATAGATGTATTATCAATAATTGATAGACATTTTCCCTTGGAAACTGTAGAATATCCTCCAAACTCTAGCAGATTTATTAACAGAGGAGAAATAATTGATAAATGGTTTTCCAATTTTTTAGATGCTAATTATATAGGAGATCGAATGTCAATAATCTGTATTGACGAAGTAATCTCTGGTTCTTCTGCCGTAAAAGGTTATAAAGAGTTTCGTAAAGTTTTGCATAATTTTAATGAAAAAAGTTCTTTGGAAAAAAAGATTAATTATGAAGTTTTAGGAATAGGAGAACAACCTAAAAATAAAAAGAGAAACCATGGTTTTTCAAAGTTGGTTAATCAGAAAAAAGCAAAGGTATTCGAAACTGATAAAATAATAACAGCAGATAATATAGAATTAAATCCCGTAAGATTAAAACTAGGAAAAATTAATAAACAGGGAAGACAAACTTATCTACCGGAGATAGACTCTATGATTTACTCTCAAAATTATCTTAATCTATTATATGAAACAGCAAATTATTTTGGTACCGATCCAGATCAAGTTACTCCTGCAAATATTTTAAAGATACAGGGAAGTCTTGAGAAATATTTGGGATAAAATTTAATAAACTCTTGTTTCTTTTTTTAATTCATGGAATTGGATTATGAAAAATTAAATTTTAAAGCTGGTTTAGAAGTTCATCAACAGCTGAATACTACAAAACTTTTCTGTAATTGTCAGAGTGTTTTGAGGAAAGATGGTCCTGATTTTGAGGTGATTCGAAAACTTCACGCAATTGCAGGAGAATCTGGAGAAATTGACATTGCTGCTCAGTATCAGGCAGAACTCAAAAAAGAATTTGTTTATCAGGGTTATGATACGACTTGTTTAGTTGAATTAGACGAAGAACCGCCTCATGAAATTAATAAAGAGGCAATAATGATTTCTCTGCATATAGCACTTCTTATGAATATGAAACCTGTTCCTATTACTCAGATTATGAGAAAAACTGTTATTGACGGTTCAAATACTTCTGGTTTTCAAAGAACTGTTTTGATTGCACGTGATGGATATATTGAAACAGGTTTTGGAAAAGTAGGAATTGATTATTTATATCTAGAAGAAGATGCTGCAAGAATTGTTGAAAAAGATAGTAAAAAAGATATCTATAAATTAGATCGTTTAGGTATTCCACTGGTTGAAATAGTTACTGCCCCAGATGTTAAAACTCCTGAACAAGCAAAAGAAGTTGCCCTGCATATAGGAGAAATTCTAAGAGCTTGTAAGGTTAGAAGAGGAATTGGAACAATAAGGCAAGATGTTAATGTTTCTATTCGAGGAGAAAATCGGGTTGAAATCAAGGGAATGCAAGATATGAGAATTTTTGTGAAAGTTATTGAAAATGAAGTTTTGAGGCAGAAGAGATTGTCAGATAAAAAAAATCCGACGAAAATGGAAGTTCGAAATGCTCAAAAAGACGGTTCCACAAAATATATGCGACCCTTGCCTGGTTCTGCAAGAATGTATCCTGAAACAGATTTGCCTTTGCTCAAAATTTCTCTGCAAATGATTAATCAAGCTAAAAAAACTCTGCCAAAAATGAGGAAAAACGTTGAAGAAGAACTTGAAAGAGAAGGACTTAATAGGGAAATGATTTCTCTCTTATTAAAACAAAACAAAATTGAAGAATTTAAGGAATTATTGAATATTCTTCCAAAACCGAAGATTGTTGCCAAAACACTTTTAATCTTTCCTAAAGAAATTGCAAAACATGAAAATATTTCTTTGAAGAAAATGGATAAGATTTTCAATAAAGATCTTTTGGTTTATGTTTTAGAGAATTTGAAAAAAGGAAAAATTTCTGAGAACCAGATCAAGCATGTTCTTGAGAATATTGCAAAAGGAAAGAGCCATACAGAAGCGTTTAAAATTAAAAAAGAAGATTTGCATGGAAAAGAAGGAGAAATTATGAAACTAATAAAAGAAAAACCAGGACTTTCTGTAAATGCTTATATGGGTTTGATTATGAAAGAATTCAAGGGAAAAATTAGTGGTAAAGAAGTTTCAGAAATTATTAAAAAGTATGTTAGATAGGTGATAATATGAAAAAAGATTATATATCAGAATTAAAGTCTGGAAAAGAGGTTTTATTAAGGGGATGGGTTTATGAGATTCGTGGACTTTCAAAAATGAAATTTCTCCTTCTTAGGGATGCTTCCGGAATTGTTCAATGTGTTTTGAAACAAGGGAATAAGGGATTTGATGAAGAATTAACACTAGAAAGTGTTGTTGAAATTAAAGGCAAAGTAAAAAAAGCACAAATAAGGGCAGAATATGCAAGAC
>DATKUW010000025.1:0-21429 GCA_035530435.1 Bacillota bacterium | reverse complement strand
ACTGGTGAAACATGTGATGGAAGTGATTGGGGACCTATTGAAGGATGTGAAAATTTTGATGAATTTATAGGTGGAGATTTAGATTGTGGAGATGATTGCTTATTTGATACTTCTTTATGCATCTCTCCAGAGGGATATTGTGGTGATGGTATTGTGAATATTGGTGAGACTTGTGATGGAGACGAATGGGGACCTATAACTGGGTGTGAGGACTTTGATGAATTTACAGGTGGTGATTTAGATTGTAATATTAATTGTAATTTTGATACTTCTTTGTGTACAGGTGGTACTTCTGGTGTTTGCGATGATGGGGTTGTGAACACTGGTGAAACATGTGATGGAAGTGCTTGGGGATCTATAACTGGATGTGGTAACTTTGATGAATTTATAGGTGGAGATTTAGATTGTGGAGATGATTGCTTATTTGATACTTCTTTGTGTACTACTCCAGGAACAGGGATTGACGTAGGAACATGTGTTTACACGCAATATTCAGAAGATGATTGTGACGATGGATTTTTAACATTTTCATGGACTGTTGAATGGGTTTGGGATGAAGGATGTGATTTAGCATGTCAGCAAGAGAATCAAAACGTAACATCAGGATGTGTGAATGGGCAGAGTACTGTGGAATGTCCTGCACAAATTCCTCTTCCATTTTTTAACATTTACAGTTTTATCTCAACTTTGATTATAATAGCACTCATATATGCTGTAATGATTGCATTAAAGAAAAAAAAGCTTAAGAGCAAATAGAAACTTCTGCTATACAAATAAAAGATAAATTTGAATTTAATAAAAACTACAAACAAATTTATAAACTGATTTTGCCTTTTTTAATGAGGAAAAGAGGATGGAAATTAATGAATTTAACCTGTGGAAAAAAAGTAAGAGGCTTGTAATATTTGGCTTTATTATTTTTTTGATAGTTCTTTTTTCATCACTTATTTTTGCGAGCTTTCAGACAGGAACCCCGAGTCATTTTATAGATAAAATATACGGGCCTTCATTTAATATTAGTGGATGGGTAAATATAAGCTTTGATGAAGAATCAACAAACTCTACTTTTTTCAGTTTTTTTGATAGTTCTCAAGTAGGTTCAGTAAATCTAAAAGATGTGCTTGATAAAAATCCTGCTTACACATATTCATGCACTCCTTTAGACTGTGAAAAAAGTTATAATGCAATTAATGGAGAAAGTTCTAAGAGTTTTACTTTGAGTCCAGGGGGTTCGAAAATTTTTGGTTTAAGAATCTCAAGTTCTCAGCCAATACAGTCAATCTCTTCTTTTTCTATGGGGATAAGCAGTAATGCTGGTGTTTATTCTGCTCCACAGCTGATTATAGATATTCTGAATGACAACGAAACTGATTGGATGGCAAACAAACCTGATGAAAACTATCGGGAGAAAAATTATGGTTGTTTTGAAGTAAACAAAACAGAAGGAAATGCCGAGCTTACAACATCGCAATATTGCCAAAGAATTTCTTTACATGTTTTTCCACAGGTAAAAATAGGATCTAATCTTCAGGCACTTTCTGGAGGAAATGTTAATTTTACATTATCGATTAGTAATGAAACTTCTGGAATTTACAAATCCTGTACACAACAAGCATCTGGTTCTGGAGAAATAAGTTGTGTTATTCCTGATTTAAAAAATAACGAGGCGCGAGATTTTTTTGTTTGTATAAGGGCAAAAAACATTGCAGACAACAATAAATATGGGGTGAAAAATGAACTAGATAATCCTTGCGGTTTTACAGAGTTTTTCCAAGGTGATTATACTTATGATTTTGAAATTTTTGCGCAGCCCTCTCTTTATGGCCCAGTAGGAAATTTTGTCCTAAACAATACAGAGATGCAAAATTCTGGTGGTTCAGGAATGATAGAAAGTAAAATACTTAATTATATCAGTGAAAAATATGGGGGAGATTGCTCTAGTGGATGTATTATCCCTATAGTATTCAAGTCTAATACAAACCAAGCAATATCTATTTCAAACATAAGATTGTCTTATGTGGCTGGAATATCTTCTACTACAACAACCCTCTATGATTTAACAGAGGATTTTGCAAAAATTAGTTCTAATTACCAAAGACTTTTTATTAATAATATAGGGTTTTCTGTTCCGTCTGAAATTGAGACCTATGATTTCTCTTTAAAGTTAAACAGCCAGGAACTCTTTTCAGAAAATATAGAAGTCAAGGATGTTCCAATAATAAAGTCCTTAACTCCAAGATCAACAGCTATGGGTTTTCCTGAAAAATTTGTAGTTGATGTGACTTCTCCTACAGATGTGAATATAAGTGGATATAAATGGGATTTTGGGGACAACAGTACTTTAACAACTCCTGTAAATACAGCTGTCCATATTTATAGTGCAATAGGTACATATAACTTAAAAATAACTGTGATGGATTCAAGAGGTTTTAATTCTTCAAAGATATTTGAAATTAATGTGAGTTCTGCTAAAAATCTGATACAAAGCACCCTAAATAAGATGAATACTAACCTATTGAATTTAAAAGTGGAGATACAAAACCAGGGCCTGTTCCAACAGAAGAGTCTTAATTCTGTTCTAAAAATAGTGAATATGAGTTCTCAATTAGAAGAACTTGAACAAAAATACAATCAAGTGGTAAACGAATCTGAATATCTAAATATACTCGACGATCTTCTTGAGATACAACTTCCTGAAAAAATATTTAAAACAAAACAGGCCAATTCTTTTTTGTTCTTTCCTAACAAAAACAATATCGATATGAATATTGTTCAGTTTATAGGTGGAGGAGAATATGAATCAAATAAAATTGAAAATTACAAACAGGCAATCATGGCATGGCAACTGGAAAATGTGGAATTGGAACTTGATTTCAATGAATTCTCAGGAGAATATGATTCAAATATAATGCCACTGGTCAATATTTTTGAAATAAAAGTAGATGAAAAAAAAGACATAATCGATGACTATTATCTGATTATTCCCCAACTAGAAAATATTGGTTTTGAAACTAGCGTTGAAGATGAAGGAGGGTTTGTTTATGTGAATCTGAAAGATCTTTCAGGTATTAATTTTTACACCACAGAAGACGTTGAATTTAGTAACCTTCCTGCATTTGTCTCACCTGCGCTTAGTAAATTAACCGTAAGCAGCACACCTATTTTTTCTGAAGATGAAAAAAAACAGAGATTAATTATTTTTATTTTGAGCATGGCTTTTTTAGTGATTGCAGGATTTGTAGCATATGTGATAATCTATCAGTGGTACAAGAAAAAATATGAACATTATTTATTCAAAAACAGGAATGATCTTTATAATATAGTTACATATGTAACTGATTCAAAAAAGAGGGGATTGGATAATAAAGAGATTATTAAAAATCTTAAAAAAGCAGGATGGAGTTCAGAGCAAATGAGATATGTCATGAGAAAGTATGAGGGAAAAAGAACTGGACTTATCGAGGTTCCTTTGGTGCGTTTGATGAAAAAAGTAAAAAAAGATGATTTTCAACACAAACCAAAAAACAAATAAATTTTATAGTAAAAAATCACACAAAAATTTAATAAGCCTATTTGATAAAAGATATTATGGTCGCAAAAGCATTAAGAAATTTTTTTAAGAGGATTTTTTTTAATATATTCAGACAGAAAAAAGAGCTGAAGCTAGGGTTTTATGGACCTCCAAACGCAGGAAAAACCAGTTTAGCTAATAGAATATGTAAAGATTTTACTGGTAAGGAAATAGGAAAAGCGAGCAAAATACCTCATGAAACAAGGAGTATCCAATTCAAAGAAAAAGTAGAAATAAGTTACAAAGGGAAAAAAATGACCTTTAAAATAATTGACACTCCGGGAATCGCCACAAAAATAGACTACGAAGATTTTCTGAAATTTAAATTAAAGAAAAAAGAAGCTAAAACCCGGGCTAAAGAAGCGACACAAGGAGTTATCGAATCTATAAAATGGTTGGATGATATGGATATTGTTGTTATTGTTCTTGACGCTCTTCAGAATCCCTACAATCAAGTTAATATTACTATCATAGGAAACCTCGTTGCAAGAAAGATTCCTGTTCTGATAGTTGCAAACAAAATTGATTTGAAAAAAGCAAACGTAAAAAAAGTGGAATCTGCGTTTCCCGAGTATGACGTTGTTGGAATAAGTGCAAAATACGGAAAAAACCTTGAAGAGTTTTATGAATCAATCTTTAAGCTCGCAAAAAGAGTCTAGTAAAAATTAAAAAGTATATTTTATATAATATATAATAGAAAAGATGGTTAAAAGAAAAAAAGGAGGAAAGGATCTTGGAAAGATTAAAGGATTTTCCATCCAATTTTTACCTTATTCAGAAATAAGAGATTTGGATGGTACGGGAAGAATAAAAAAAATATTAAACATTGTTTTAGGGAACAATATCCTCATACTCCAAGGAAGACTCAACCCTGATGAAGAAACAAGGCTTATTGGAGACACAATGGCTATGATGGGGCACATAAAAAATTTTAAGGGAGTAGAGCTCGCAGTTATTTCTGGAAACAACAATAAAGGGTTGTTTAGAAAATTCAAAAGAAATCTCGTAAATAGTCTTGCAGGAGGAGACATCGGTGCTGTGACGATTATAGGTCCTGCAACAATAATAAAAGAGATAAAAAGAAATCCAAAGAAGATTGAATTACTTCTTAAGAGATAAGATTATCAATTATCATAAACTTTATAATTCTCGCTTTCTTCTTTGTTCTATACCAATGTCATCTTTGATGTTGGATTAATGAAAATAGTAATATAAAAATGCCACACCAATGTGTTCGTTGCTCAAGAATTATTTCTCCAGGCAGCAGAGAACTGCTTGAAGGATGTGCTAATTGTAAGAGTCATTTTTTCTTCTACATAAGAGACGACCAGATGAAAGAAATGAAGGAAAAGATTATCGAGATTCCTGAAGATCAGAAAAGGCAGGTAGAACGAGATATAAGAGACATGGTCGGAATAACTAATGAGCAAGCGCCTGTTATTCTCGATATAGAGTCCATAAGAATTACTGGAGAGGGAAAATTCGAGCTAGATATTGCAAAGCTTTTCAGAAAAGACAGACCCCTGATTTATAAGCTTGAGGAAGGAAAATATATAATTGACTTGGCTTCGACATTAAAAACAAGTGTGAGAGATTTAAAAGAAATCAAAAATCCTGATGAAAAACATTAATTCTATATTAAAAGAGGTTTTGGGAAGAATAAAGCCTTCTAAAGAAGAGCTTCAGACTATTGATAAGTCTCTTCAAGATTTCATTATAAGGGTTCAAAAAAATATGAAAAGTCAGAAAATAAATGCAGAGGTTTTTGTTGGTGGAAGTTTTGCAAAAGACACAATGATAAGAAAAGGTTCTTATGATATTGATATTTTTATTAGATTTGATAAAAAGCACAAAGATATTTCAAACCTAACAAAGAAGCTTCTAAGAAATATGAAAAATGTTTCTAAGATTCATGGCTCTAGAGATTATTTTAGAATAAAATCTTCTGAAGATCTTTTTCTTGAAGTAGTTCCTGTAAAAAAAGTAAATAATCCAAAAGAGGCTGAAAATATAACAGATTTGTCTTATTCTCATGTAAAATACATAAAAAAGCGAGTTAAATCTAAAAAAATACTTGATGATATATTGCTTGCAAAAGCTTTTTGTTATGGAAATGATTGTTATGGTGCAGAATCCCATGTAAGTGGTTTTTCAGGGTATGCTTTAGAGCTTTTGGTTTATCACTATGGGGGGTTTCTTAAATTTCTGCGTGCAATGGCAAAGATTAAGGATAAAGAAGTTATAGATATTGAAAAACACCATAAAACAAAACAGCACGTGTTAATGGATATTAATGCTGCAAAACTTGATTCTCCAATTGTTCTTATTGATCCAACCTATAAACAAAGGAATGCTTTAGCAGCACTTTCAAATAAAACATTTAGAAAATTTCAAAAAACTTGTTCAAAATTCCTCAAAAATTCAACTATAAAGGCGTTTGAAATTGAGAGAATTGATTTTAAAAAAATTCAGGCAAATGCAAAGAAAAAAGGCTATGAATTTATATTAGTAGAATCAAAAACCAATAAACAAGAAGGAGCTATTGCAGGAAGTAAATTACTCAAATTTTATAATCATCTTGGAAATGAAATTAAAAAATATTTTGACGTAAAAGATAGGGATTTTGAATATAACGGAAAAAAATCTGCGAAATATTATTTTGTTGTTAAAAAGAAACCTGAACTATTAATTCAAGGCCCTATGCAATCTCAAAAAGAGCATGTGAAGAAATTCAAGAAAAAATATTCAAGAACTTTTGTTAAGAACAAGAGAATTTATACAAAGCAAAAGATTAAATTCCCACTGAAAAAGTTTTTAGAAGATTGGAAAAAGAAACACGCACAAAAGATTAAGGATATGGCTATTTCTGAACTTCAGGTTTTTTAGTTAACCTATAACTCACATTAGTTCTAAAACAAAGTTGGCCATCCATATCATCTGATAAAGGATTTATCCAAACAACCTGGGCATTAACATCTAATTTATCTGTCAATGCTAAAGAACCTGTAAGAGTTGTTTCAAAATGAGTTAATCCTTTTTTATCTCTAAATATTCCGTCATTAGATACAATACTTGTTGAATTTGAAACAGTAATTTTTTTTGAAACAGGATAATCTTTACTATAATTTATTCCAACATATGTTCCTCCCACAGCACCCCATAGTTTACCAAGTTTTACAGAAAGAGGTCCTGAATTTAAAGCAGCATAACTAGTTCCAATACTTTTCCATTCTCCTTCTACTTTTGCAGGAAAATAAATAGTTCCTAAAGAAAGACTTGTGTCTCTTAATATAGGAATATTCCAATTTAATCCCAAGTCAAATTCATTAAATTCTTTTGTTGTTAAATCTTTGTTCGCCATTAAAAAAGAACTTAAATTTCCTCTGCTAACATTTAATGTTGGTTGCCATACAGGGCCTTCACTAAAAGAAAGTCCCAAAAATAAATATTTGCTAGCATAATTATTATCAATACTTACAGAAATTGGTTTTTTGTCCTTAGGTTCTACTGGTTCAGCTAAGGCTTTTTTCACCGGAGACAAACTAGATAATGCTATTGTCCCTGCCAAAACAAGATTTCTCAATGTTCTTTTCATTTTATTTTTCCTTTTTATGCGTTAAATCATAAAGTTTAGATTCTAATTTTTTTCTTTCAGCTGTCAGATGTTTTCCTTCAGCTTTCAAGTCTTCTTCTACATCTAACAAACCCATTGTTTGAACAATCAGTCTCATTGATAAATCAGGGTTCATTGGACCAAAGTCACGTCTACCCTCTTCAATGTGATTATAAGCCCTTCTAATCTTGTTTATGTCTCCACAAATATTCAAAATCTTATAGTCTATCCTACCTATTTGACATTTTGTTTTAATTCTTTGATATAAGTTTCCCATTTTAATTTCCAACAGCTTTATCAAAAAGTGTTGCAAAAGCCTGTGCAAAGAATTCAGAATTAATCCAGACAGCAACATCATCCTGGTTTTTGTCTTTGGATATGTAGAAAAGAATTTCCTTTCTGTCTATGATAAAGAACTTTGCGTCAACATCTATTTTTTTTATCTTAATCTTGAGAATATCGCTTATTTTTTTCATTACTCGCTCGTCTCCAGACAATGCGATTCTTAACTTTATATCTCCTTTATTCAAACCCTCAATGGTTTGCTGAAAAAGCTTTAATTTAAAGTTAATATCTTCCACGCTTGTACAGATTATTACTTCTTTAGAGGCGTTTTGAAGAATTTCCTTTAGATAGTTTGATATATTTGACCTTCCCTTAAGAGCTGCAGAATAATCTTCTTTTTTAATTGGGCTTAATCCTTCTTTATAGAGCTTTTCAAGTTTTGAAAATTCTTCTGTGCTTTTCATATTTACAAGGCTTACTATTCTTTCTTCTGCGTCACTTCTTACATTGTTTTTTAGTTTTTCGAGAATTAAATGAGGTTTGACTCCGATATATTTAACTGGTTTTCCCAGTTTTATGATTGCAAATCCTTTTTTCTCAAGACTCTCAAGAACGTCATAGGTTCTTGACCTAGGAACTCTTGAAATTTCAGCAATCTCACCTGCAGAAGCAATTCCTTTTCCAAGCAAAGCTAACCAGACTTTTGTCTCGTAAATATTAAGATCGAAATAATCCTTTATTTTGCCTATAAGTTCTTGTTTTACTAACATTTTATTTTTTATCTCCAAGATTTAATGAGATTGTTGCTCTATGTTCTAATCTAGGAAGGGCATTTCCTTTATTTAACAAAGCAGGATTATAGGCTATTCTAACAGGACCAATATCTTTTCCAAGATTAATCTCTCCATATCCCCATTGTGGTCCTTTTCCATCAGTGCCTGCGAAATCCATTGTTCCAAAGCTATTAACACTAAATCCTAATGGTAAACTAATATCGAAAAAATACTGGGCTTCTATTTTATTCATAATCTTCCATTCATTATCAACCCACAATGGTGCAAGTCCTACATCTGCATAAACACCTTTTGGTAAATGAGGAATCTTGGCTTTAACACCTAATCCAAGTTGGCCAAAAGGTTCTCCTGAATGATTAATTATTGCTTTAGCACTAATTCCCTTAAATACCTCTTTATCTAAACTTGTTTTACCAAAATATCCTTTATGATTCTTATAAAATTCCATAAAAGTGAATCCATTTATCTTTCCTAGTTGATAAAATAAATTTGGTCTTGCATAAGAATTTTCATTTATTTCTGACTGAATATATTCTACACTTCCTTTTTTTATCTGTGCATTAGCATTTTTCATAGGCAATAAACTAGCTAGTCCTAAGCCGAATCCTGCAGTTAGATTTCTTAATCTTTTTTTCATAAAAATTCATATAGACAGCGCTTTATAAATCTTACTGTTTGTTACTTTCACAAAGTGAGAACAGAATCGTAGAACAGATTAATCTAAAAAATCAGATAACTGAGAGCAATTCCTACGAAAATTCCTGCTGTGATAAAGGGCATTGCAGGATAAAACTTCTTTTTTTCAGAAAAGAAGAAGAGATAACCAAGTCCAAGGGCTGCCCCAATAATGACAAAAATAGCAGAACCAAGCCCCAAAGTCTTAAGCATAACACCTGCAGTAATTATTGGGAAAACTATGTCTCCTCCGCCAAGAATCGCAACATTTACCTTTATTTTTTTCTTTTTTAATTCTGATTTCTTAAGAGTTTTCTTCCACATCTTCATTTTTTTTCTGACATTTTTGGACACGTA
The DNA here is from genome assembly GCA_035530435.1 of Bacillota bacterium. Lineage (GTDB taxonomy): Archaea > Nanobdellota > Nanobdellia > Pacearchaeales > GW2011-AR1 > ASMP01. The sequence continues at coordinate 12,134 of DATKUW010000025.1, read as the reverse complement.
AGGGACAAAAAAACCTGAGAAAATTTTTAATTTGTCGATTTGATATTTTGCCATTTTTTGCATGACGCCACTATGCCACACTGCCCACATATCATAGATTGAAATAAGAATCAACAAACCAATAATTGTATAAACATTCAGAAGAGGAACGAAAACAGCTGCAATTCCAGGATAAATCAGAAGTTCTGAAAAATTATGGGCTAAAAAATTTCTTTTGTAAATTTTCAGAATTGTAAGAAAAAGAGCCACTACTACTGCTATCAGAGGTATTCCAAAGATTAATTTGTCAAATGTCCTTGTTACAGAAAAAAAGGAGATTGAAAGTGCGATAGTTGCCACAACAAAAAACCAGAGTTTTAGAATAAGTTCTATCTTAAATTTCTTCAGAAAAAGAAATAAGAAAATTGCAATTACAAAAGCAAAAATTATTGCTCCGAAAAGAATTGAATAATCAGACTGTTTATCTATCTGAGGTGGCTCTAATCCATATGGCAGATTGTTTCCTTCATTGAGATAATGGTCTATAACATAAATCCCAATAAATTGGGTTAAAATAAACATTCCCAAAATGAGAATTGTTATCTTTAGATTGTGTTTCATAGAGCATATATATGAAAATTAGTTTATAAAGTTTTGAAAATTTATCTCAATCGAATAGTCTCCAATACTCTCGGCATACAGGTTTCAACACGATTGAGTTTGTAAAGAGCTGAGGCAAGATCTAAACATTTGGAAACTTCTCCATGGTTCACTACTATTTTTTTGGGTTTTGGTCTCATGTTATTAAAGAAAGACATTATCTCGTTTCTTCCTGCGTGGGCGCTTAGTCCTGGAATTGTATTAATTTCCATATTTATTTTAACTGTTTCTTCTCCTCCACTGACACTCATTTTTGTTTCTTTAAGACCTTCTTGGACCTGTCTTCCTAAAGAACCGACACCCTGATAACAGATAAAAATTATAGAATTCTTCTCGTTTCCTGCAAATTCCTTAAAATATTCTACAGAAGCCCCTCCGACAAGCATACCAGATGTTGCTAAAACAAGACACGGCTCACCTTCAACAACTTTTTTCCTTTCCTGAGGAGAACCAACTCGTGAAAATATGTCTGAAACAAAAGGATTTTTATCTTGGAAAACAGAGTCACGCACCTTATTGCTCAAAAAATCAGGATAAGCTGTATGAATTGCATTGATATCCCATATCATTCCATCTATATAGACAGGAATTTTTTTCATTTTCCCTGATCTTATCGCATCCTCTATAATTAGCATTGTTTCCTGTGCTCTTCCAAGTCCTAGTTCTGGAATCAAAATTTTTCCTCCTCTCTCAATTGTTTTGTTTATTATCTCAATCATTTTTTCTTCTGATTCTATTCTCGGAGGCAATATGTCTAATTTTGACCCATAGGTTGCTTCTGTAAGGACAGATTCTATTCTCGGGAAACTGTTTATAGCAGGGTCAAGGAGTCTGGTTTTTGCATATTTGAAATCAGAAGTATAAAGAAAATTATGCAAACCATTTCCAATATTAAAATGAACCATTGCACTTCCAAGTGCGTGTCCGGCATTATAAAAAGTTATTCTTACGTCAGGAGCTATGTCTGTAACCTCATTAAAATTCAGACAAATAGTATGCTTGACCATCTCCTTAATATCTTTTGAATTGAATAAAGGGATTGCTGCTTGTTTATATGCCACTCCTATAAAATCCAGGGCGAGAAGTGCTGATAAATCCATTGTCGGATGAGTCATATAAGTTGGCCCTTTATATCCCATTTTATAGAGATATGGCAAAAGTCCTGCGTGATCTAGGTGTGCATGACTTATTATAACTGCATCAAGTTCTCTTATGTCAAATTCAGGAATATCAAAATAAGGGAATCTATCTCTTCCTTGGCTCGCCACATCAATACCGCAATCAATTAAAATTTTTGAATTTGGAGTTTGGAGAAGTAAGCAACTTCTTCCAACTTGTCTTGCCCCCCCTAAAAAAGTCAATCTTACCCATTCCTCAACTTTTTCAGGATTCCATCCTTTGTAGATTTTATTCCCCATCTCATTAAGGAATTTTCTTCGATAATTGTTATTTGCATAAAGAACCTCTCTTATACTTTCTGTTATTTGACTTTTTATTGCAGGGGTTCTTTGAATCTGGGGTGTCCACAGAATAGTTTTTTTAATTTCGTTAAGAATAGAACCTTGTTTTCCTATTACCATCCCTGGTTTTTTTGCTTCTATTACAACAATACTTCTGTGAAAGTCAAAAATTATGTTAGTTATCTCAGCTTCTGTAGGAACAATTCTTTTTATATCTCCCTGTGCTTTTTCCTTTTCTAATAAAATTTTTTGGTCTGCTCTCAGTTCTATTCTTTTTTTCAGCTCATCCACTATTTCTTTAATTTTGCTCTCTCCTTCCTTAAAAAATTTCTCGTTGTTTGTGTAAAGAACGATGTTTGCCCCTTCAAAATTTGCTTCTGTGATGCTACCGTGCAATTTTTCAGTTATGTGTTTAAGAATATCCATTTTAATTTTCTTTTATTTTTTCAAAGATGTATCAACAGGTCACCTCCTCTAAATTTTATTTTTAAAGACAGTACGTTTATTGTTTCTTTGAATCTTTATATTCTGAAATAATTTCTTGCTCAACTACTTTTTTAATACCGTCTTTTGTAATTGTGAAAACATCAATTCCATGGCCTGAACCAATATCTCTTTGTGTTGCAGATTTTATAGCTTCAATTGCAAGTTCTATACCCTCTTTAACATTAATGTCTTTTTTGTATTGTCTTTCAAGAAGACCGAGTACATAAGGCATTCCGCTTCCAAAATTTGCATCATAATTCTCAACCATAACAATTGCTCCAGCAGGATCTATTGTATATAATTCAGTTGTGCCATCTTCATTAAATCCACCTATTAAACTTCCTACAATATTTGGAATAGAAGACATTTGTCTTACTTGAGAATAAGTTATAGTAGACATAAGGTTTGCCGATTGCTTTACAGTTGGTCTTGATCTTGATCTCAATTCTTTAAGTCTCAATTCTGCAGCAGTTATCTTTTTTAATTTTTGAATATCTGAAACACCGCCTGTTCCTGCAAAGATTAAATAATCATTTATTTCAACAACCTTTTCTGATTTTTTGTTCATAACAATCGTTCCTGCAGTACTTTGCCTATCAGCAGCAATAACAATTCCATTTTTACACACGATTCCTAAAATAGTTGTTCCTGTTCTCAAAATCGAGTCTTTTAATTCTTGGTTCATTTTTTATCTCTTGTTTTTTTCCATAATTGACTTCGTTTTCTCATAAAGTTTAACTGATTCTCTTCCTTGAACTTCTGGATTTATTACTGCCGAATTATTAATTAGATATGGTTCTCCACAATGTTCACAATTATACCTTGGATCTGGGTGTTTTCCTTCAAATTTTAGAACAGGTTCACATAATTCATGGCACCCCTCACAATGAAAATTTAAGGCTAGTTCTCCAAATACCATTAGTTTGTCTTCAATGGTGTTTAATTGAAGGTTTACATTATTTATTCTTACTTTTATTTTATCTGACATCTTATTTTGTATCTCATTTATCTTCCTTAATTTCTCTAGAATCAACCCTATAAATTTTAGGAGTAACTTTCTTTTATAAAGGTTTCGGAGAAGATGCATTGTTGCGTTAGCGGGTGCTAGGATGATTTTACATCGGAGATAAGGAAAGTTCTTCTGACCTCGAGCTGGAGCGGAGATAAGTTTTATCCGAATATTTTACTTAACCATCTAATAAATTTTTGCCATAATCCACTACTCACACATTGACTATCAATACATAAATTTGAAGAACATTCAAAATTATTTTCACAAACAGAATCTGCTTCTAATTGAGGAATAAATTTTTGTTCGTTAATAGAACAATATGTTCCGTCCTTTCTATAATTAAATGGATAACATTTATTATCAAATAAACAGCTAATGCAAGAAATATTTGATGATTTTTCCATTACCATGCTTGTGTCTAATTCTTCTGCTAAATCATAATAAATTTTATAAGAATAATTTGGGATTAAATCTTGAAGAAGATATTCAAATTGATTTATTTGTAGCATCCATTCTTTTTTATTATTTTCCACAAAAAATCTTAAAGAGAATTTATTCTGATCACAATTAAACTCATATAGCGTACCATAATCTTTAAAATGTAATTTTTCGTTATTTTTTGTGCATGTTATTTTATTATTTTTTGAGTCTATAAACTCTATTTTAGTAATAGAATTAATTGTTCCAGTAATTTTACCAGTATATTCATAAAGATATGCTTGAAGATTTCCATTTTCGATAGATATATAATTTTGATTGAAAAGATTATCACCATGCGGTCTTTCAAAAAAGTCATATTTATAACCAATATCTGTGTCAATATGATAAAGACTCTCATTTTGGGGCACTGTCAAAGTAAGTATATTATTCGATTCCGATAAGGTAATTCTTGGATAAACGCTAGTCAAACCGGTTTCAATTGTTGGGTCACCAAGCAAGATATAAAACTCTTCTTCTACTGGATACCTTTGGGTACCTGAACCATCATCGTACTTTGTTTCCGTTAATTTAAAAAAAAGTAAAACCTTATTTTTATATTCTTTTAAAGCTTCGCCAATAGTTAAGCCTTCTGCTAAATCTTGATAAATATTTCTACTTATATCATAAGCGCCAGTAGTATCAACACCACCAATATGAATTAATGCTCCACGCCTAAATATATTTGTAGCGAACAATCTATTTTTTGTATTTATTTGATCAAAACTACTTGTTAAACATGCATCAGATATTATATAAGAAGGATCTAGCCAAATTTTCTTATCGCGCATATCTTGGACATCAATTAATCCGTGATCCCATCCTATCATCCACCACCCTTCAGTCCAACCATCCCCTAAGAAGCTTATAAATCTTTTATCTTTTAAATCTCTTTCTTCATCAAAATCTTGATCATAAATACTCTGTTTGATTAAACCATTGCTTTGTAATAGGGAATCTATATTTTTAGCTTGAATAAAGGCTTCAGGATTTCTTTGAGACCAAAGAACAGCAAAATTGTTTGATAAACTGATTTTGTCAAGAAATAAAACTCGATTAATATTAGATGTAACATCAGAGATTGTTATACCAAAAATTCTTCCGGTTGCTAATTCTATTTCCATATCATTTCCGATATTTCCATAAACATTATTGTCTACTTCCTTGACTTTTTGTTCTCCTTCCTGAAAACAAAAATCTGGACTAACACATGGCCTTGTCATTTGAACTGCTGGGGGAGATGCGATAATAGTCAAAAAATTAGCAGAAATATTCAAACTAGATAATTTATTTTCTATCAAAGAATCCACAATTTGATAATCTGGAGAATTAGTTGTTAAAATTAGTTCATGTTTAGCACTTGCAAGAATTGGTGATGATAAAGATATTTTTGAATATAATTGATTAAGCATATTTGGATTTTTTTCCGTATAAAATGGTTCAGTTACATTTATTGTCAAATCATTAGGATTTGTAATTATCACTTTATCTCCCCTTGTTTTTTCTACGTATTTTGTTTGTAATTGTTCTAATGAATATTTTTCTTTACAATTTGAGGTGGGATTGCCTACACAGATAATATTTTTCTGTGATAAATCTATATTGTCATTATATCCTTTAATTACCAATGGGGCATTAAACAAAGAAGCGTAAGTAGATGCTAAAAGAGCAAGTTCATAATTATCTTCTACATAAACAACATCCTGATATTGTTTCCAATAACTCAAAACATCCTGTTTTTGTTCGATATTAAATGAATTTTGAAGAAAGGATTGTAATTCTTTGGGCAGAGAACCAAAATAACTAATTCGATTAGTATTGTACTGTTCAAAGAAATAATCTATAGAATCTATATCAAATGCATCGTTTTCTCTATGGTATATCAAAAGAGGAAAATTAATAATATTATTCTCGCTATTAGTCCACACCGCCAAAGGCACTAAGATCAATACCTGTCTCCAATCTTCATCAGAAACTAAAAAAACTTCTTTACTTGAATATTTGGATAAATCTTTTATATTTACCCCAGATGTTGTTATGCATTTTCCATCTTCGCAACCATCTGGACAAGAAAAACCTCTGTGTGCATCGCTAAGATCTTCCTTACAGTGATATTCAATAAGATAGCAATTTTCTCCTTCACAAAAGCTAACCTTCTTCGTCCCATCTGCAATTATGTTTCCATTCCCCAATATTGTTGGATTTTTTATACAATAGTCTCCTTGTTTAATTTTATAATCAGCATAACTTATATTCCAATTTGTTCTATAACCTTTTTTATAAATATTAATTCCATTATCGGTATCAGTACAACTTTCAGTCGGTTCTAAACATTTTCCTTCCTCACAACCATCAGGGCAGTCATAATTTCCAGATTTTATATTATTATTATCGCAAACAAATTCTGTTAATTCATCTCCATTACAATAATCTGTTTCAGTCTCGGAAATTTGATTATTTTCCCATATTGTAACTGTCCCCTTTTTATAATAGTTTAATCCGCTTCTTAATTCATCAAAAAGACTTTGATCGCTATCTGAACAAGAACGAGTCGTTTCTTGTACACAAGCTCCGTTCTTACATGCACCGGGGCATTCGAATTCTAAACTGCTTGCAGTTGTTTTTTCAGAAGAAAGTTCATAACAAAAAGATTCAGATATCCCACAATTCTCTTCGCATGTTTGCACATAATTCCACCCCACAAATTCTCTTTCTTCAAATCTTTTTTGGGCACAATAATCTTCCCTTATTCCAATTTCATTACTATCTGAAAAAAGGTAACCAGTTGAATTTCCCTTAACATAATAGTTCAAACCCCCATCGCTATCAATGCATGAATCAGAAATGGCTCTTCCCGTAATTTTATCAAACCAAGATGCGAAGACAAAAATAGAAATTGCTAAGATCATAAATAATGCTATACAAATAATTGCAATCTCTTTTCTCATTTTATTAAAACAGAAACAAGTTATATAAAAACTTATCTCCGATGTTAAATCATCCTAGCACCCGCTAACGCAACAATGCACAGAGAAGGCGTTATTAGGCTTATCTTTATTTGAATTAGATAAATGTCTCAGAGATTATTTTTGAAATGCCTTGCTCTTTTCTGAATCTTATTATGTTTTCCACAAAACTTTCAATTTTTTGCTCGTGGCTTACGATTATAAGTTGCCTTACATCTAGCTGCCTTAAAACATCCCTCATTTTATCAAGCTGTTGTTCTGAAAATCCATCTGTTGGCTCATCGAGAATCACTATGTCGTGTGTTTTTATTTTACTCAAAAGAGAATTAACAAGCTGATTTAACGATAAACGATAGGCAAGAGCCACTGCTGTTCTTTCTCCTCCAGAAAGATAAGAATAATCTGTTTCATAATCTTGATATCCTATTATCGGAGTAAAATTGTCGTCGAGAGATACATCAAAAACATCGGAAACGAGCATGGAGAACCATCTTTCAAAAAGTTTTGAAAATTCTGTCTTAAGTTTAATCATTACATTTTTTTCAATAAAAGTGATGAGGGAGGAAAAATCTTTTGAAAGCCATGCCTCAAGTTTTGTAATGTGCCCGAGTCTTTCTTTTATCTCTTCTGTCTTTTTTATTCTTTCTTTAAATTCCTCAATCTGTCTTGAAAAAACCTCTATTTCTTTTTTAAGTTCTGCAACTTTTATCTCTGTGATTCTTTCTTGTTTCATAGCAGCATCTAGTTCTTCTTGTTTTTCTTTGAAAATATTCTCAAATTTATTTAATTCAAAAACAGATACATTCAAAGATTCTATATGTTGATTTAAGATTTCAGTATCTTTTTGAATTGATTCGTTTAATTTTTTAATTTCTTCAAGTCTTTTCTTTTTTTCATCAATATTTTGTAATTTTATCTTTGATATGTTCATTTCCTGAAGTTGTTTTTCACTTAAAGAAAGAGATTCTTCAACTTTTGCGAGAATTTCGAGAATTTTTTTCTTATCAAAAGTAAATTCTTCTATTTTTTTAATATTTTCAGAATTATTTGATTCAAGTTTATTAACGACATTGCTCTTATACACGGGGTCAACATCCTGCAAACACGTAGGACAGATTTCAATCTGAGTTATTTTCTTCTTTAAAACTTCGTTTTCCTGATTTTTTATAACAGAAGAATTTATCTGTGATGTTATTCTAAGGTTCTCCTCATTTAACTCTTCCCTCTGTTTTTTTAAAGAAACTATCTGCCCCTCAAGTCCCCTGAATTTTTCTTCATCAAATCCAATTTCTGATGACTCCTTTATCTGATCCTCGATTTGCATTATAATCTTTAAATTGTTTGAGAAATTCTCCTTTTTGTTTAATACCATTATTCTGGTTTTTTCAATTTCCTGCTGTAGTTTTTTTCTTTCTTCTATTTTTTTAGAGATTTCTTCTTTTTCCTCCAGAACTTTTTTTCTTTCTTCTGTTTTAAGGAAAAGTTCTTTTTCAATAGAAACAAGATTATAATGTTTTGCCTCGAGTTCATCTTCTTTTGAAACCAAACTTGCCTTCTCTTGCTCCAAATTCTCTATCATAGATTCCCTAATTCTTTTTTCTTCTCTTAATTTCGAAGAAAGAATTGCTGCATTTTCGAGAATTTTTTTGTATTTGTCTATGCCGAAAACATGTCTTAGAGTATTTACTCGCGTGTCAGGGTCTTCTAAAATTATCTGTTTCATTTCTTCTTGCGGTGTATAAACTGTAAACTTGTAAAGAATATTTTGTTTTTTAGAAAATTCTTTTGGATAACTGAGGATTTCAAGGACCCTGTCTTTTAATTCTGTGACAGAAAATTCTTTTTTTTCTCCGTTTATATTTATTGCACAATAATCTTGGGAAATTGTTTTTCCTTTTTTAAGAGTTCTCTCAACAACTATCTCTTTTCCATCAACTTCAAACTCCAGAACCACTCCTCCTTCATTCTCTCCGTTTTTCAATAAAGAACTTCCCCTCTGTCCTGGCTGCAAACCAAACAAAGCAAATTCAATTCCAAGGAGAACAGAGGTTTTACCAGAGCCTATATCTCCTGATAAGAGGGTAGAACCTTCTGGAAATCTTACCTCTTGGTTTTTATAACTCCTTATATTGTTTAGAGTAATTTTTTTCAGGATCATTTTAAAGTTAGAATGTTATTGAACTCTTCTGAAAGTCTTCCTGTAAAACTTTCTATGGTTTCCCCTTCTTGTTTTTCTGTCGAAAGGGTATTCATTAATTGAAAGATATGTTGGTTAAAATTAGACGGGTTCTGCTCCTTATAGTTTTTTATTATTTCTTCTTCTATGTTTTCAGTTTCTTTTATCTCAAACCCAAGTTCTGCTTCTTTTGTTTTTAATTCATGTGTGTTCCTGAGTAAAAAATAAACGTTTTTTCTTTTTGCAGCTTCTTCTATTTGAGAAAAACTTATATCTGAGTTTTTTCCTGTCTCGAGAACTCCTCTTATTCTAAGAAGAACTATCTTGTCTTCCAAATCTTTTTTTTCAAATTCAGCAATTATTTTTTCTGTTGCAAGAAGAGCGTTGTTTATTTCTATATCGAAAGAGATAACTTCTTTTATCTTCAGCTCAATTTTTCTGAATTGATTTTTTGTATCTGCTTCTGTATCGATAATGCAAAACCTTCCGTATTCGAGATCTTCAAGTTCCTGAAAATTATTAGGAAATATTGGTCCAGGATAGACAAAATTCTCGTATTGAAAATCAGTGTGAAGATGCCCCATGGCATAATAATCTGCAGACGGCAGTTCTGAAATATCTAAAGATTCTATAGGCAAACTTCCTTTAGCTTTATCAATTGTTGTGTGAAGCATGAGTATTTTAAACATTCCTGGAGATTCATTGAATTCAACTTTTCTTAAATCATTTATTTCAAGGCCGGAGGTTTTGCCAGGATAACCGTAAATTGCAACGCCATTGTAAATTGTCGGATTTAAAATTATTTTTTCTTTTTTTTCTTCATAATCTGCTACATTTTTGCAAAATCCTGCCTTTTCAAGAACATCTAAAAAAGTTTTTCCAGAAACAGAATAATCATGAGAACCTGCAATAATAAAACAAGGAATTTTAGCATCCTTGAGTTTTTTAAATTCGGCAAAGGCTTCCTTAAGGATATCTATTGGAGGAAATGCAGAATCAAACAAATCTCCTGAAATCAAAAGAAAATCCACCTTTTCCTCTATACATGTTTCTATCAATTTCTTAAATGATTGAAGATTCAGTTCTTGAATTGGTTGTTGTTTCCAACCTCCTAAATGAACATCAGCTGTATGCACAAATTTCACCATTTTATGTCTAATTAGCTTACAAATTTAGAAATATGCGAGAAGTATATAAAATTGATTGTGATTTAGTTCAATCAATTTTAAGATGTTTGGAGTTTAGACATTTTAAAACAAAAATAATAATTATAATATATTTCCTAAGAAATCTGCCAATTGATCTCTAAACAAGAAGACAGCAATTAGAATTCCAAATAAAATAACCAGAAAAAGAACAAGTACAAATATTAGTGCTTTTCCCCTACTCTTTGGTTTTCCCCCATAAGCTGAAACCCTCTGAGTTACCATGGGAGCAGGAGATTGTTGGGTTGGTTGGAGAGTATTTTGTTGAATTGGTTGTTGGCCTGGTTGTTGAATAGGTAGTGTGGGTTGTGTTCGAGGTAAAGGGGATGCTTGTAAAACACGGGCAGCTTCTTCAATATCTTGTTTGGAATAACCTGCATTATAAAAACTCATCATTGCGTTCGGCAGATTTTCGCCTTTTGCAATAGCATATTTTAATCCCGCTACTATCTCCTCTTTTACCATATTATATTTAAGAAGAACTAATTTAAAAATTTATAGAACTTAAAACTTAAGGACTTTTCCGTTTGAAGAGAGATGAGATGTTTCACCAAATTTATACCCCATTTCACTTGCAAGCTCTATTAAGGGGGTTTCTTGTTGGAGGGAACCGTGTGCAGGAATTACGTGCTCTGGTTTTAGCAAGCGGATTATGTCTCTCATATCTTCCCTACTTCCATGTCCATGAACATGAATATTTGTCTGTAATCGAACACCTATTCTTCGGAGTTTTGAATCTAGCTTATCTCTCAAAGCTATATTTATAGGGGCAGGGATAATAGAAGACGCAAAAATAACATGGTCTCCTTCTCGAAATTTAAAGGGCAGACCCCCTTTTACAATTCTATCCATTACAGAATTTTCTTCTGCCTGATGGCCTGTGCAAACAACAAAATATTTTCCCCTGTCTTTTTCAAGTTTTCTTAAAAAAGCTTCTCTTTGTTTTCCATATTTCATTAATTGAACTTTATTTTTATGAGGCCAAGAACCAACTTTTGATGCTGCTTCAATATATTTGCTCAAACTTCTTCCTAAGAAAACTATTTCCCTTCCTGTTTTTTTTGCAAGATTGACAATATTTATCAGTCTCTCTATGTGTGAAGAAAAAGTAGTCACGAAAAATGCAGAATTTCTCCCCCTCATTTTTGAAATCGCATCTTCAAGCATGTGATGAGCAATTCTCTCTCCACCTGATTTTGTTTCTGTTTTTGAATAAAGAGAGTCCATAACAAGAACTTTTACTTTATTTTTTCCTAGTTCTTTCATTTTTTTATAGTTAGGGGGTTTTCCAAGAGTTGGATAATTATCAAATTTTAAATCCAAAGCATAGAAAAAAATTCCGTCTTTAGTGTGCAAAACAGGGAAGACACACTGAAGGGTTGAGTGTGTTGTATGGACAAAATCAACCTTATATTTTCCTGATTTTCCATTGATAAAAAAAACAGAATCTGGATTTATCACTTTCATAGGATTGCTTATCTTTATTTTTTCGTCTTCTAATATCATCTCTAGGAGTTTCATTGTAAAAGGAGTTGCATAAATTGTAGCTTTAGGATATCTTTTTGCAACATAAGGTACACCTCCGACATGATCTAAATGTGCATGACTAATGAAAATAGCCCTTACTTTTTCCTTCCAACCCAACTTATCTAAGACAAGATCATTAGGAATTGCTCCAAATTTTCTCAGTTTTTGTTCTGAATATTGTCCTTG